>JAUSPO010000038.1 GCA_030656575.1 Bacillota bacterium | reverse complement strand
AAAATGCATTAACAGTAATAAATATATAAATATCTATAAAAAAGGCTTGCAGGAGTATATATAAAAAAGAACCATTTCGAAAACAGGGGCATAGAATATGTAAAGCCCCAACTCCTTTTGAGATGGGATGCTCCAAAGAATGATATCTCCTAAATTACTTGAGGTTGTGAGTTCAAGGTTATGGTAAATCAATTAAGACGAATATATCTTTCTAATCCCCACATGAGCGGGGGGGAACAAAAGTATATACAGCACGCCTTTGACAGTAACTGGATCGCCCCATTGGGGCCTAATGTTGATGCTTTCGAAAAAGAATTGGCGGAATATGTGGGAATTCGAGGGGCACTCGCACTTAGTTCAGGCACTGCTGCTATTCATTTGGCTTTGAGGCTTCTCGGAGTAGGCCCCGGGGATTTAGTGTTTTGTTCTTCACTTACATTTATCGCCAGCGCAAATCCTATTCTTTACCAGGGAGCCGAGCCGGTCTTCATTGATTCCGAGCACTTATCCTGGAATATGTCTCCTGAAGCATTAAAAGAAGCCTTTCTAGACACTGAAAGTCAGGGGAGAACACCTAAAGCCGTAATAGTTGTAAATTTATACGGGCAAAGTGCAGATATGAACCGCTTACTGGAAACCTGTGACCATTATGGTGTCCCTGTCATTGAAGATGCAGCTGAATCCCTTGGTGCTGTTTATGAGGATAAAGCCAGTGGAACTTTTGGAAAATTCGGCATCTATTCTTTCAATGGCAATAAAATCATAACCACATCCGGCGGAGGTATGCTTGTCTCGGATGATTGTAATGCTCTGGAAAAAGCACGGTATTGGTCCACTCAGGCGCGGGATCCTGCAAGACATTACCAACACAGTGAGGTAGGGTATAACTATAGGCTTAGCAATATTTTGGCCGGTATTGGCAGGGCACAATTAAATGTGTTAGAAGAACGAATAAAAGCCAGGAGACTGGTTTTTGAGCGCTATAAGGCTGCACTCTCCCATATCGATGGAATAGACTTTATGCCTGAATTATCGTATGGGCGGTCAACGCGTTGGCTGACTGCTTTAACTGTTGATCCCAAAGTCTGCGGAGTTAGTCCTGGGGAAATTGTCGGGGCTATGGAAAAAGAAAATATTGAGGCCCGCCCTGTCTGGAAGCCTATGCACCTGCAGCCCCTTTTCCAAAGCTGCAGATATTATTTCCACAGTAAAGGAGAAAGCGTTTCTGATAAGTTGTTTGAAAAAGGGCTTTGCCTTCCTTCCAGTTCAAACCTAAGTGAAAAAGAGCAAGAAAGGGTAATAACGTCTTTGCGAAAACTGTTTAAATAACCATAGCCATAAACTCAAGACCAGGATATTGTAAGGTTATGACAATGACATTTACAGATTTAAGCTCCAATAAAAGTAATTCAATACGGGTTATCTCCCCAATACCACCCATTAAACCTGTCTGTATAATAACTGACAGGGTTTGTTCTTCATGCCAAAAAACAAGCATGATAACAGGTCATTGGAGCTATTATAGTAATGAGAATGATCATCCTACACCCTTCCCACCTGAAAAAATAGTTAAATTTTTTCTTGACGCTCCAGTCATCACAGAGCTACATACCTATTACTCCCCATCAAGTAATGGTTTTTATATAAGCGCACTTTATTCTTTTAACATTACAGTGATTTACCTGGATCAGCAGATGAATCGAGGCAAAATATTCCTTTCTCATCAAGGGGAAGAAAATGCCTGGTTAAAAAGCCCCCCCGGAAAAGAGTCAGCGGCTGAAATTTACGGAAAAGTGCTGTCTTATGAATTGAAAGACAAAACAGTCCTGAATTACTTTATAAAAGTAAAATTTGATTTTTTAGCAATAGACAGAGTCAAACTCCTTGTCCCCTCTTTTGGACCCTGTCCTCTGCCCCGTTATGTAATTGATTGAAAGCAAGAAGGAAAGAAAGTAAAGTGATTTGAAATGAAAAGAACTTTCTCCGATTTCAATAATAAGGCATATTCAAAGATCTCTACGGCGAAATTGGAGGTAATTGTTAATCCTGTGGAAGCTATTTTTGAAGACGCAGTGCTGAGGCCAGGTAGTACAGTTCAGGGCAGAAAGGCCATAACAGTTTTCAACCCAAGCGAGATAAGTTTACGCTACTGGATTTTTGCCGACTGGTCCCCTGTTCCTCCCACAACATCTCTTGAAGCCCTGATGGCCGCCCAAATAACACAGGTTCTGATCATTAAGCCTGTTTTGCCGCCCCTTACCATCTTTTCCGGATCTCTGCAGCAGTTAAACGATATACCTCAGCATGGACGCCTGCTAGAGTCCATGGAAAGTGAAGAGTTAAATTTTACTTTACTGCTGTCCTCTTCAATACTTATTACGCTTGATGCCAGGTTAAAGGTAGATTTTCTTTTTGTAGCAGAATCTCTTTAAAATACTTATAGAGGCTGGGTGATTTTCCAGCCTCTATAGAGTTATAACAGAGATGTGTACGTTAATTCGATAAGCTGAATTGTTGAGAGCATTCCGGACAGTTTACTGTTATGGTACCATCAATTGTTATAATTTCCTGGTATCCACAATGGGGACAAGCTATAGTTCTTTCTTTAACTTGCTTCTGGGGGATAACATGAACCAAAAAGCGTGTATCGCAATCAGAACATTGCACATACCATTTCCCCTGGGTAGTTAAATCTCCGCTTCTGTGGCATTTTGGACAACGGATTTTTGTCATCGTCTTCGCTCCCCGTAAAAAATTATGTTGACTTATTATAATATGAAACAGCTCCTTCGTTGATGAACAGGATACACAAAAAATTACAAGAAGGTTATTACACTGAAGGTATTGCCTCATCAATACAAAATTCTTTACTATGTATATAAAATAAATAATTATAGTCATTAACATTTGCTGCATAGCCTGCGTATATTAGTATATAGATTGCAGGAAAGGAGGTGAGGAATTTATGTCTTTTACTTTTTCATCAGAAGCGGAAGAGAATAATACAGGCAATAGTCTTCAAACAGCGGATATTGAAATAGTTGTTTCACCTACTGACGCTATCATTACTGCACAAAACTTTCTAGGCGGCGATAGTGAAACGGGAGTTTTAGATGTATCCAATAGCAGTGATATAGACGTTCTTTATTTTGTGTCAGCGGATTGGCAGGGATCTCCCGGCACCAACATTCGTATGGCTACTATTTTAGCCAACCGTCTGAGCGCCAGTGTAGTTGTCAGTCCCGATCTGGCCACATTGTTTACTGGTAAACTTGTTGACCTGATTGACCAACCTACGGCTGGACGTGAATTAACAACGGGCGATCCAGTAGAAAGACTTTTGATTACCCTTGCTTTACCCGAAGATGATGCCACAAACCTCGTACAGGATATATCCATTCTAACTGATTTTGTATTTGTGGCGACCCAGAGCCCGGCGTAAGAGGAAATTAACGAATTGGAGCCGGTTTGGCTTGCTATTCCGGCTCCAATTTAAGTTTAAGGAGAAATAATTATGGGCAAAAAAGTTGTAAGCATCCTGACCACCAGCCACTTTGATGCCGAAGGCAAACGGTGTGTATACGGTGGTGCAGAACGATATGGTATAGAGTTAACCAAGATGTTCCTGGAATCAGGTTGGGAAGTGAACTGGTGGCAGGCAGGCCTGGGATGGTCTAAACAGTTACTCCCCGGTGTTACGATACAAGGGATCCCTGTTAAAGATTCATTTGCTCAGACATGCAGCAGTTTGAACCAGGCTTTTTATGAGCAGGCGGACAGAGTAGACCTGGCTATTTACTTTGTCACCTTTTTATGCTACCCGCTTACACTTCCAAAAAGTATCGCTATATCCCACGGGATTTTCTGGGATTATCCCAGCTGGGAGTCACGGATTGGCGGACACCTTCAAGGGGATGAATGGTACCATCGCATGGAAAAAGCGCTATCCAGCCCCGGCAAAGTAGTGTCAGTTGATACGGCAACGATAAACTGGGCGACGTGGCATTGGCCGGCAATGCTTCCCAGGTTTGAATATATCCCCAATTTTGTAGATACCTCATACTTTCATCCACTGCCGGAAAATAAGAAAGACGATAAGATAAGAATTGTTTTTCCACGGCGCTTGACTACTGTAAGAGGCATTGGTGAAGCTATGGAGGCTGCAAAGATCATCACGGAAAAATATACCGGAGTAGAATTTCATTTTGTGGGAAGAGGACATGACTATCAGCATGAACGGCAAATGATGCGCTGGGCTGCACAAAGTAATAATTTTTTTTATTACTGGCGCTCACCAATGGGGATGAAAGAGATCTATCAGCATATGGACATTTGCCTGATCCCCTCTAAATCCACAGAAGGAACTTCTTTATCCTGCTTGGAGGCGATGGCCTGCGGATTGCCGGTTATTGCCGGGAATATCGGAGGACTTCCTGATTTAATCATTCACAACCATAATGGCTTGTTAATCAAGCCCTCAGCAGAGAATCTTGTAGAATCAATTAAGCAGTTGATAGAGAATAAGGAAGAGCGACAGCAGCTGGGGGAGCATGCCAGAAACACTGCCTTAATGTTTGACATTTCCATCTGGAAAGAGCGATGGAAATCCGTTATTCAATCGGTTATTGGTGAGGAGGTGTAATTATGCAGCAGAAAATAGTTTGCTTAACCCGACATTTGTTAGACCGGCGTGGGACACAAATACAGGATAGCATTTTTCTTTCCTGGTTGGAAATGTTTATGCGAATACTGGAAGAATTTGATTTAGAATTGGAAGTGTGGCAGGAGGGAAATGGATGGACAAAAGACTTGCCGGGAATGTTTAAAATACACTCTGTACCTGATCCTTCCAGGGACTTAACCCTGCCAAACGTAAATCAGGCTATGTGGGAGCATTCTTCAGAAGCCGTATTTGCCATCTATGCCGACCCTCTGTTGGTTTATCCTCAATCGGTCCCAGTAAGCATTGCCCTTGGTCATTACATTCCCAGTTTAGATCTTATCAATAATGAATTTGTTGAACACCAGCGCAAGAGCTGGCTTGCAAAACTCCGTCAGGGACTAAGTACGGTTGACTACGTTATTGTTAATCACACGCCTTATATACAGTGGGCCCTGGCTTCTTTTCCCGGTGTTTACCATAAAATAATACACATACCGGATTGTTTACATCCACTATCCACAAGCGACTCACAAATAGAAAAACAATCAGGAGAAAATGAGGTTCGACTCATATTTGCCTGCCCGGCCTTACCGCAATTTGGTGTGAGTGAGACAATACGAGCTGTGGATTCTTTAATAGACAGGTTTGATTATCTAAAGTTTTATTTCCATGGAGCAATACCAAAACCCCTCGAGAAGCAAATGGCGGGCTGGTTTGATAAGCGGCCTCGCTGCTTTTTAAAAACAGACCAGCCGAGATTTCAGTTTGGAGATGTGGTTGTATTCCCTGTAAAAAGAGGACCGGTACCGGTTTTCCTGGTACAGCAGGCAATGGCTTGCGGCAGTGCTGTGGTGGGGTCAATGTGGGGACCGCTTGTAGATCTGATTATCCACCAGTATAATGGTTTTTTTATTAAACCTCTGGATGAAGAGATATATGCTTCTGCTGCACGGCTGGTCCGGGACATTGAGTTAAGAGAGCGTATCTGTAACCATGCGCTTGAGACCAGCAAAACCTTAAAACATGAAACATGGAAAAAAAGGTGGCGGACATTGATTTTCGAATTAGTTGGAAGGAGGAGTATTCATATATGAGCCTATATGCTATGATGCCTGTCTATAATGAAGCAGATAGATATTTAAAACATGTTCTTAACCATTTATCCGACTTCGTTAACAGAATTGTTATTCTTGATGATGGTTCCACTGACCGTACTCCCAAGCTCTGCCGGTCTTATGATAAGGTTATCTATTACCGAAATGAGCATCGCACCTTTGAGAGGAATGAACCGGCCTTACGACGGCAGCTGTGGGAACACACCGTAGAATTAAAACCGGATTGGATTTTAGCCATTGATGCAGACGAAGTATTTGAAGAAAGAGCTAAGGTTGAGTTTGCTACATTATTGGACGAAACAGAGTACAGCGTTGTGGATTTTCGACTATTCGATTTTTGGAAAAGCAACAAGTATCGAATTGATTGCGGCTGGAATCCCTGGGTAAAAAATCACCGCATGTTGGTAAAGTATGACCCTTCAATCACCTCTACCTGGTCGGAAAGGTTATTACACGGTGGTCGGTTTCCGCAGCAATATTATGATATTCCCTATGCCTTCCAGTCGGACTTGCGAGTTAAGCATTTTGGTTGGATGGATATCCACGATCGCCAAAGGAAATACGATTTTTATATTGAGCGGCTGCCCGATAATAAGCACACCCAATCGATTATTGACCCCGATGAAAAGGTCCAGTTGGAAGAATGGATACCCTGTAAGACGTTGCAGTTTTTGTCAAAGTAACATTAAACTGCAATAATAAGTTAAATAAGCCCTTAACCAGATTGTGTTAAGGGCTTATTTAACTTATTAATACTTTATAGGGGCTGGGTGGAAAATGTCACTCTTCCCACTTTAAAAGGTTGGGTTCCCCAAATATGCCTTCATAATGCTCCTTACTTCCCCACAGGTAACCTGGGTTTGTACGTTTTTGCCTTTCATATTTATACTGCCTGTATTCGGGGCGGCTGTAACCCCAGTGCTGAATGCGCAAAGGTGTAACCAGGACGCGCATAGGTGGTTTATAGGGCAGGCGTCCGACATGGCTCTGTTGTTTACGCCAGGCATAATCTACTTTGGGATCGTAACGCCTGGCCACTACCCAGACACCTCGTTTTGTACTCCAGTGTAAATCATCACGATAATGGTGCTCATCCCACATATCATAAAGCCACAGGCCAAGACCGTTAAGTTCATTTTTTTCCGCAAGGGAGATCATCTTTGGCAGGTCACTTAGAGCTCGCTCTTCCAGCGTTTCATCAGCAGCAAGGCTCAAGATCCAATCGCCGCCATCAGATACTTCTGTTGTATGTTTCCAGAGCCGTTCCCACAAAGCGGATTGATCTGTCTCAAAAAGGGATTTTTCGGATAGATGAACAATAGCTCCATATTTATCACAGATCTCAGGTGTTTCGTCGGTGCTCGCGTCGTCTAGAACAACAATCCGCTCACAAAGATGCGCCATCTGTTCTAGCACACTTTCCAGCCAGCGGGCCGCTTCGTTGCGAACCAGCATCATGCCGGTAATTTTAGAGGTCATTAAGAATCACCTTTCCTATTTAAGTCTAAGAATTGCAAACCGGAGTAAATTTAAAGCCGCATTGCAGGCATATTTCCGGTAAATCCCCTGTATTGATTCTTTTTCTCATTTCTTCAAACTTTGCGCCGGACCAGACATTCCTTATACCATCGTTGATATGTCCCATAACATAGTCTCCATGCCAATCTATACAGCATAAAACAATATTGCCATTCCACTTAACAACTAATTGTTCCCAGGGACGGGAGCAAGTAACAGGAAGGTACTGACCTTTGACCTTTCTAGCTTTAGGCACTTCGGGACTTTTTGCTACTTCATCAACCCTTTGTTTCCAAAAATTTGATATTTTTTCTATGATGTGGACGTTTTCCTGGGTGATAGTCATTCTAACGACAGTTGTTGTTTCAGGCCTTTTAATCATTTGAAAAAACTCAATATTTTCTAGCGTGGTTTCCCATTTTAGCCCCCTTCTCAAAGATTCATAAAGTTCTTTATGGTCGCTTTCTATAGAAAAAATAATTTTATCAGGGGCAATGCTTGCGATTTTTTGGGCGATATCTCCCTTTAGAAGAGAACCATTTGTATAAAAAACAACTTTTTTATTATTTTCTTTTAGAAATTTAAGTGCATCAATAAACTGGGGGTGAAGGAGGGGTTCACCAAAAAACTGGGGTTGAACCTCCTTGACCTCAGGAAACTCTATAACAATGTTTTTGAAAGTTTCCAGAGGCATTAGGCCTCCTTTAGCTTTTTTTGTTTCGCAGAAAATACAATTTGCATTACACCTGTCAGTTAATTCAATCTTTAATACCTTGAGCATGTTTTTTCACCTGCCTTTTATTAAAATAGCATTTTATTCTAAAGTAGCTTACAGGATCAAAAAAAGAAAACTTGGTGAAGGCTTTATAGAGCTAAACGGCAGCCTATATTATATAATATTAAATTTACTATTAATCGTGATGAAAATATTTAAATAAAAGTATTAAAAGAATATATATATATTAATGGTAACTACTCAGAGTTAAGCATTAGTGAGACATGGAAACCTAAGACATGGGGACGGGTGTTAGGAACGGGGACACACCTCTTGCAGAGGAATGTCCCCATGCAGTGTCACCGCAGCGCAGCGGAGGTCCGTAGGGAAGACGATGGAACCGTCCCCGTGTCTTGCGTAGAGAAAAGCAGAAGACATGTCGATGGAACAGTCGGCCTGAGTAGTTACTATTAATGTAACTAATTTATATGTAAATTCATATATTGCAGAAGCAGTATAAATGAAGGTGGGAGGAAAGGAAATGAAAATTCTCTTTGTGCAGAAATTTCCTTGTATAAGAAATTGGAAAATGGCTCGTGCTCTAAAGGCAAAAGGGTTTAATGTTGATTTGGCCTATACCATTTCACCAGCAAGCCGGATTTACAGCGGTTTAAGCGATGATGTTTATGCTTGCTGCATAAAAGTCAGATCTGCACGAGAATTAAAAGAGCTGGCCAGCAGTTACGATATTGTGCACAGCCATAACGAGCCGGACGATTTAACGGTGATTTTACTTTCGGTAGGGGTTCCGGTGATCCACGACTCCCACGACATGATTTCCCTGCGACCGGGACGTAATAGACAGGAGCAGCAAAAGGTGGATCTTCTTGAAGCTGCCGCGCATCGCGGGGCAGCAGGCAGGGTTTACGTCAGCGATTATATGTTAAAGGTAGCGGCAGAGCGCTATAATGTAGATCCACAAAAAAGTGTCGTTTTTGGAAATTATGTAGATAAATGCGATATCCCTGCTGTCTTCCCACCCCGGATAAAAGAAGAGGGAATCCATCTAGTTTATCAGGGAGGGTTGGGTATAAGGGGAACCCACAGGGATTTTAGCTCAATATTCTCTTGCCTTACTGCTGCCGGCATTCATTTACATGTTTACCCTGCCGCTCATACGGCCCAGTTTGCCGGCAACCTGCAAAAGTCCCCATTTTTACATTTACATGAATCCAAGCCTCCATCAGAGATTATTACGGAGATAGCAAAGTATGATTTTGGAATAATTCCTTTTGAAATAACTCCTCAAAACAGAACGTTTTTAAACCAAAGCATGCCCAACAAATTATATGAATATCTGGCTGCCGGTTTGCCTGTTATTGCGCCCCGGCTGTTCAGCCTGGAAAAATTTATTTCCTCAACGGGTTCAGGTATTATTTATGATCATCCTTCGGAGATCCCCGCACGTCTTGAAGAGCTAACTACAATAAGAAATACTGTGAATGTGAGGCAGTTTGCCCGAACTTATCAAGAAGAAATCATGCGCCTTATTGATTTTTATTATCTCATTGAATCTTGTAAAGGCAGAAGAAAATGACAAAAAAAATCTTAACAATCGTAGGGACCAGGCCCCAGTTCATTAAAACGGCTCTGGTTTCCAAGCTTTTGCGAAAAAGCACGAAAATAACAGAAGTCCTTGTGCATACAGGGCAGCACTACGATGACAACCTTTCAAAGATTTTTTTTAGGGAGATGGAACTTCCGGAACCGGACTATAATTTAAACACCGGCTCCGGATCTCACGGGGAACAGACCGGAGCCATGCTCATTATGCTCGAGAAGGTGATTATGAAAGAAAAACCTGCCCTGGTTCTTGTCTACGGGGATACCAACTCTACCCTGGCCGGAGCCCTGGCAACCGTTAAGCTAGGTATTCCCCTCGTTCATGTAGAAGCAGGCCCCCGTTCTTTTAACAGGCTGATGCCGGAGGAGATTAACCGTATAACGACAGACCATCTCTCCAGCCTTCTTTTTGCTCCAACAGCACAGTCAGCTCTTAACCTTTACCGGGAAGGAATACCTGCAGCCCGTGTTTTTTATACCGGTGATGTCATGTACGATACGTTTCTTCATTATAGTCCCCGGGCTGAACAAAGTAATATTTTAGAACGACTGGGCATTAAGAAAAAACATTATGTACTGGTGACAATTCATAGAGCGGAAAATACGGATAATAACATGTGTCTACGCTACATTGCTGATGCGCTAAAAGAGCTTTCTCCGAAATTTCCAGTGATTGCGGCTCTGCATCCACGTACGCAGGCTGCTCTTGCAATAAATGAAATACAGCTGGAGGGTAATATATGGACGATTTCTCCCCCCGGGTATTTGGACATGAATAAACTGGAGAAAAACGCTCGCTTAATTATCACTGACTCCGGGGGAGTTCAAAGAGAAGCATTTTTCCATAGGGTACCATGTATAACGTTGCGTGCGGAAACTGAATGGCCTGAAACGGTGAAATGCGGTTGGACACGACTTCTCTCTCCCGGACCGGACCTTGGAGCGCTTTTAAAAAAAGAAGTATACTGTCCGGAACAGGGTTCTCCGGTGAGCGGAATGTTTTTTGGTTATGGAAAGGCAGTTCCCAGAATTGTAAAACGACTTGATGAGTATATATCAGGAAAGTGAAGAGTTGGTAAAATGTTTTAAGCTTTTGGGATGGCTCCTATTTTTCAAAACCTGCCAGGTACCTGGCATATCGCAGGGGATAGACCAGGGACAGGCGTTTTTCTTCTTCAGTGCCAGCGATTTTGGTAGCCGTTTTTGCAGGGTTGGCATTACATTCCAAATACCATAAGTTATAGTTTTTATCCACTGCAAGGTCAATACCAATTTCTCCAAAAGGACCGAATTCAGTTTCCAGCGCTTCCAAAAAGAGTGTGAGAAATTCCAGGCATTTCTTTTTTACAGACAATATCTCCTCAACGCTTAAACCGCATATTTTTAAACCTTCATCCAGGGGGTATACCCGGGAACCTGTAACCGTACTTGTTACAGGCGAGTTATTCGCAGCCACCCTGACAGGCCAGGAGGTAATATTCCAGAGGCCGTGCTGGTCTTTTTTCAGCAGGCACCTAATATCAGTTGCATTTTCCTTTACACTCAGGACATCAATGAACATCGTTACCTGGACTGGAGCGCCGTCTTGCTTTTGGGAGACAGACCTGCTTTGCCACGAGCCTGGTGGAACAAAAGAGCTGGATCCATCCGCAGGCCGCTCTGCTATTATTAGCGACTTCATTATTCTTGGCAATCGAAATTTAGCGCAGTTTGTACTTAAAGCTCAACCGTTAGCTATCTACCAACAGTTGAGCTTTCTTTTTGCGTGCGAGACTTCATAGAGAACCCTTCAATGTAAATGATCTTAGGAATGTCATATCCAATCCCTTTAACAAAATGAATATAATCAAAATGCATTTCTGTCTTAAATGCAGTAAAAGAACTTCAGGGATTAAAACATAAATTTTCGTTTCCACCTGTTAACAAAACAAGGTAAACATTAATAACATGGTACAGATAATTCTATTTCACTGCAAACGGGAGGGATTTTATGACTAACGTGGAACTTATTGGTGGAGTTTCTGCCATAGCCATTATCCTGGGAATAGTGCAGATGGCCAGGACACTCGGTTTAAAAGAAAAGTATGCCCCGCTTTTGACAGTGGCCCTCGGACTGCTGGCCTCTATCGGATATCAATTTTACAGCCAACAGGCGTGGTATGAAGCTGTTATAGGCGGCCTTGTAATTGGTCTAAGTGCTATCGGTCTTTATACAGGTACCAGGGAAACCGTCGAAGCCTTCCGTAAGGCTGATTAAGTTCCAACAAATTAATTCCCGGCTTCTTGGCCGGGTTTTTTTCTGCTTTTAGGGGACACAGTAAGCCCTGAAAACCAAATAATTAATCTAAAGACCTTAGAGCTGTGTTATCTTAACGGAGGAATTCCTTTAGCTTCGTTAGCATTTGTTTAATCTTTTCAATGCTTAAAACCGCTTCAAAACCGGATTTATCGGTGAAGAGCAGAGACTCGATTTCACCTTCGTTACTGATGCTTTCGATGCGAATATGTGCAATAGAGTTACGCATGCTTCTGATAAAGCGCGCGGCTGTCCTCCCTTCCTCTTCTATTTTCCCCCAGGACTTAATATCACCATCCTCAATACCAAGGTCGTTAAAGTGTATATTCTCACTGCCCGATATATGGTTAAAGTCTTTTTCCTTCGGCAATACGATCATTCCAAGCAGGCAGTTTATCAGCAGAGTTACGCCGTAAGGACCTTCATAATTTTGTAGAATATGCAAGGTCCGTTCAACAAATTCTTTCTCCAGGTTTTTCTGCTCCATGTCCAACCTCCATCTGTTACAGTAATTTTAAGTATCTTATATTATTTCCATAACTGCTTCCTAAGTTGCAGGCACTACAATCGCAATCTCAGGTAAAAAATGGATGATTACATGATATGATAGCGATAAAATGATTGACTCTCTACCAAAAAACCATTACACATTTTTTCTCCTACTGAGCTACTACCCGTTTTCCCTCTGCCAGTCCATCCATACGGGGATTGCGGATGACAAGATCGCCATGCTGAAGGCCTTCTTCGATGACAACGCTTTCATCCGTCTCCATGCCTTTCATGACCTGCTGAATTACTGCCCTTCCGTCCCGCACCACCCAGAGAAAATCTTCTTTGTTTTCCACGAAGAGAGCAACCTTAGGAACTGCCAGCTTCTCTTTCTCCCGGTGGGTAACCAGTTTTACATCCATTTCATAGCCCGGACGAAGAATACCCGTGTCGCCGAGCAGTTCAACAGACACTTTAACCCTCTGCTCCACCAGACCAAGAGCGGAGACGATCTCTACGGCCGCAGGCGCAATAGCAGAAACCCTGCCATCAAAAAAATGGTCTTTAATACTTCCTTCATACGTAATAGATACCGGCATCCCCGGCTGGATATGTTCAATGTCCCCGGAAAGCAAAAAAACTTCAATCCGGTATTTCTCCGGTTGAAAGATAGTAAGAAGGGGAGTTCCAGGGGCAAGGACGGCACCTTCTTTGACATGAACCTCTCTGACTATTCCATTGAAGGGCGCCAAGATGGTGCATTGGTTTTTCTGATACTCCAGTAGTGATATCTGTGCCTGCAGAGATTCAACCAGACCTGTAAACTGCTGCTCCGTTCCGGAAAGAGGCTGTTCATTCAATATGTCCATGGCCAATTTTTGTTGTAAGAGAAGATTTTTGGCTTCTAAAAACCCCCTTTGTGCGTCTTCAAAGGACTTCTGGCTGATTGCACCCGCACCATACAGTTCTTCGAAACGTTCAAAATCCATCCTGGCTGTATCCAAGAGGATCTCTGCCTGTCTAATGGCCAGAAGCTGCTGCTGAGCGTGAGACGAAGAAGGTTGCCTCAGGGCAATGCTCTCCTGACCCCTCACACTTGTAAGCTGACCCTCTAATTGTGCCAGTTGAAGATTAATCTCTTTTGTATCCATTTCAATGAGGGGATCACCGGCAGCAACCTGTTCCCCCTGTTCAGCCAAAATAGTCAGTACTTTTCCGGCATTCGGGCTAAAAAGATCTTGTTCTACAGATGGTATCAGCTTGCCCGATTCTGTAAAACCTCTTTCGATAGCCCGCGGGTTTACCTCCAACAGAGAAGCATGCAGCGGTTGAAGATAGGAATACAATCCAAAGGCAAAAACGACAATGATAACAACAATCCAAAGGATCCTCTTTACATTTTTCTTCAAAGGAATACCCCCCCCCACTTTTATCCTGATTCTTCTTTTAGGTATAAGCCCCCCACCTCTAAGCGTTAGCGTAGGTAGGACTTTTCGATCAGGTGGAGTAGACTCTCCACCTGATTCCCCGATGTTTCAGCTTGCTGAAAGGAGTTCACTAATCTCGCTCTTTCAGGACCTCCACCAGGGATAGCTGGCTGATGCGTTTTGCAATAGTCCACTGTGCTATAAGGATTGAAAAAGCAGTCCCAAGAAAGGCCATCATAAAAAACTGCCCTTCTGTCTGTACGGGAATGGAATACAGATCACTTTCAAATGCCCTGGACATTGCATTCATGAGCACAATGGTAAAAGGAATTCCCACCAGCATGCCGCTTAAGCTGACCAGCCACTGTTCAAATGTAAGGACCTGCAGTACTTCTCCTGAAGTCATGCCCATGACCTTCAAAGAAGCCAGTTCTCTTTTCCTTTCCGACAGGGAGACGATACTGGAATTATAGATAATGGCAAAACCGATAATAAAACCAAACACCGTAAAGATATACTGCATTGCCCCAAAGGATTCCATCAGTTCATTAAATTTTTCGATGAGCGCTCCGCTCTCTTCAATGGAAGCCACTGGTTGAGCATTTAGGTAGCGTTCACGAAAAAATGGAATAGAATCATCTTCCACAGCCAGCAGAGCAGATGTTGCGAGAGAACCATGGCCCAAATACTTGTTAAGAGCATTTATTTCCATGTAAGCATTAGTGCCCAGGTACTGGGGAATAACGTCTACAACCTTTACACTGCGGGACTCTCTTATCCAGTAGCTTTCCAGAGTCAATTCCGTGCCCACTGGGGCGTTAAGCTCGTCGGAAAGCCGCTCCGTCAGAATTATTCCTCTCTCGGGAGGGGATATCCGCTCGCCCTGATCAGTAAGAATGTTGTAAAGAAAAGCATCTTCCCCGAGTCCCATAATTATTGTATCCTTTTCCTGCCAACGGTGTTTCAGAGTGACAGGCACTTCCACAATAGGCTCTACCCGCTTCATTCCGGGAAGGCGCCGCAGTTCCCTCTCAACCTCTTTAAGGGAAAGTGGGCGGGAAAAGGTAACCCGCACGTTATGAGTCTGAACCTTTTCGAATTGATCATAAATAAGGATGTCAACAATGGAATTAAAATACCAGGTCACAGCCATCATACTGAAGGCAAACATGACACCGATTAAAGTAAAGAAGCTTCGTTGTTTGTTCCGAAAGAGATTGCGCACAGACATTTTACCCTGGACTGTGAGCAGGTTCCAAAAAAAATCCCATCTCTCGAGCCAGGTACGGCGCGCAGGTGGCGGAGCCGGAGGCCTCATAGCCTCGGCAGGTTGAAGCTTTAACGAATTTCGGCATCCGAAATAGCCTGCCAGCACACTGAAAAAAAGGGAAAGCAGAATGCCCAGCACCAGATATTTCAATGAAAAAGTACTTTCCAGCCCGGGAAGCTGGAAGAAATCTCTATACATTTCTGTATATGGAAAAGAGAGCCAGATTCCCAAAAGCCCCCCCACCATGCCCCCAATAAAACCCAGAATCAAAGCGTAGGAAAGGTAATGAAAAAGCAGTTCCCTTCCGGTGTAGCCAAAAGCTTTCAGTGTACCGATCTGCCCCCGCTGCTGTTCCACCATGCGCATCAAAAGAATATAGAGGATCACCCCGGCGATGCCAAGGAAAAGGATCGGCATAGCCGTCGAACTGCCTTCAAGCCCCTGCAGTTCCATGGTCAGGATTGCATGGCTCATCTGATCTTCCCTGGAGAAAATGCTAATCAGGCCATAACGCCCCAGACGGGGTTTCAGCCTTTCCTCAACCTCTTCGTAAGAATATCCGGGCTCCAGCAGAAAAACCAGGTCATTAACCTGATCCCTTTCCTGAAAGAGAGTTTTCATCATAGAAAAAGGAAGGTAGCCAATGCCAAAGGTTTCAGGCATGGGATACATTTCCTGAGCTGTGCGCATAGCATAGACAAATTCGGGACTCTGGGCAGTTCCCACAATGGCAAAAGGGATAGAGCGGCCTTCAATGAGTAGAGGAATTTCGTAGCCAAGTTCAAAATTCTGGGCCTCAAAAAAACTTGGGCAGACCCAAAGGTTTCTGCTCTTTTCACTTAAAGGAGCACCTTCTATAAGCACGGGCGTATTTATGGGACTGCTTTTTCCCTCTGGTAGGGAGACCAGCCGCAAATAAACGTTTCGCTCAGATCCCGGGAAAAGAACTCTCACATCTTTAACCAGACGGCCTTCAATTTCACTGACCCCTTCAATATCACTTAGACGGTTGATATCCCCGGCAGGCATACTATTAACCCTGGCAAATCCATCGGCAAAACGAGCTTCCTCGTAAAAGATGTCCCTGGCACTATAGAGATTTTCCATGACCATGGATACGGATGTAAAGATCATCAGGCCGATAGCAATAATAACCAGGCAGGCGATATAGGCCAGTTTGTTTTCCTTCAGATCTCTCAGCATTTTTCGCTTCAGCATTTACCAGGACACCTCTTCTGGAGACACGGGTAATTCCACGTTATGAACTGCCGCGATCTTTCCATCTCTCATCTGAAAAACCCGGTCGGCCATATCTGCGATGCCGGCATTATGGGTAATAACCATAACCGTTTTTTGGTATTCCTGTTGAAATTTTTTTAATAGCTTTAACACCTGGATACCTGTTGTAAAATCAAGTGCTCCCGTAGGTTCGTCGCAAAGAAGGATGTCCGGGTTCTTGACAATAGCCCTGGCCACTGCTACTCTCTGCTGTTCTCCACCGGAAAGCTGGGAAGGAAAATGATCTTTCCTGTCACCAAGCCCCACTTCATCTAAAATATCCTGCGCATTGAGAGGCCGGTCGGCAATTTCCGAAGCCAGAAGAACATTCTCCAGTGCAGTTAGGTTTGGCATCAGGTTATAGAATTGAAAAATAAAACCAACAGAGCTGCGGCGGTAACGGGTAAGTTGTTTTTCATTAGCTGTATGGAGAGGCTCCTTCAGGTAGTAAAGTTCCCCCTGGCTGACCTGATCCATACCCCCGATTATGTTCAACATCGTGCTCTTGCCAGAGCCGCTCGGCCCCAGCACAACTGCAAACTCACCTTCGTAAATTTCAAAGTCAACGCTTCGCAGCGCTTCAACCCTGACTTCCCCCATCTGATACCACTTGGAGAGTCCTTTTCCTTCAAGAATTACCTTCATGCCCGCTCACCTTTTCTCAAACCAAAATTCCCCCGTCAAACCAAAGGAAAAATATTTATATTTATAAATTAAACATAATTTACTAAAAACCTTTTAACAATTATACAGAACTTATGAGCAAATTATGTTTCTCAAGGGATAATTTCGTCCACGCAAGAACATGTTGTTTGATAGTTAGTATTATTTTCCAAGAGAAATTGCATTGATTCTAGGGAATGACCGGGAAGATTTATGCTAATGCTAATAGTATTCTCCAAACGAAAAGCTTATTAGATAAACAAACAGTTTTTCTGGAAAGGCAGGTTGTCTTTTTGCATGATAACATGGATAAAACAGAAAAAATTCCAAAAGTAGCATATTTCTGCATGGAATATGGCCTTGATCAACAATTCCCCATCTATGCCGGAGGCTTGGGTATACTTGCGGGGGACTACCTTAAAGCAGCTAAAGAAGAAAATTTGCCCATTGTGGCAATTGGCATTCTCTGGCGTCAGGATTACACCGAGCAGTATATTGATGATCATGGAAATCCCTATGATGTTTTTCCCGTTTATGATTTTAAATATCTTGAAGATACGGGAATTATGATCCCCGTATCTATTGAAGGAGAAGAAGTCCAACTAAAAGTTTGGAAAATGGAACATTTCAATAATGTACCCCTTTATCTTCTCGATGCAGGTAAACCGGGCACAAAACACGGAAACTTTACAGCCAGACTCTATGGGGGTGGAGCAGAAGACCGTATTACCCAGGAAATAATTCTCGGCATCGGGGGTGTAAGGACTCTGCGTGCCTTAGGTATCGAGGTGGATCTCTACCATTTTAACGAAGGACACGCAGTTTTGGCCGGCTTAGAACTTATAAGAGAAAAAATGCAGCAGGAAAACTTGTCCTTCGAAGATGCATGGGAAGAAACACGACGGAAGGTGGTTTTTACAACTCACACCCCGGTAGAGGCGGGAAATGAGAAGCATAACCATGACCTGCTCTTTCGCCTGGGGGCAAATAACACAATGAGTTATGAGCAGTTGGTCAGGCTGGGAGGCGATCCATTCAATATGACAGCGGCGGCACTGCGCATTTCCTGCATCAGCAACGGAGTCTCCTCAATGCACGGCTATACAGCCCGCCAAATGTGGGAATTTATAAAAGATAAATCTCCAATTATTTCTATCACAAACGGTGTCCATATCAAAACCTGGCAGTCACCGGAAATTGAAGAAGCCTATCGCAAAGGCGGCGATATATGGGAAGCCCATATGGATAATAAGAAAAAACTAATAAATTTTGTGAAAGAAAGAACAGGAGCCCAGATGAACCCCGAAGCACTGCTGGTGGGATTTGCCCGTCGCGCTGCCTCTTACAAACGGACTGACCTGATTTTTCGTGATACCTCTGTAATCAGTCCGGTCATTGATGGGGGAAAAATTCAGCTTTTGTTTTCCGGTAAGGCGCACCCTGATGATGACACGGGGAAGAGTATTATTAGAGAATTGGTTAAAATGGATCGGCATTTTAAGGATAATGTTGTCTTTCTGGAAAATTACAACATGGAGATCGCACAATTTATCGTCCGCGGCTGTGATATCTGGCTCAACAACCCCTGTCGGCCTCTGGAAGCCAGTGGTACATCAGGGATGAAAGCCGCTTTAAATGGAGTTCTAAATTTAAGCGTCCTTGACGGATGGGTTGGTGAAGGGGTGGAGCACGGCATCTGCGGATGGCTTCTCGATGAATATCCTCACGTAACCCTGGAAGATGCTGACGAGGATGAAAGGGACCTGAGGGCCCTTTATCAGATCCTTCTTGATGAAGTTATCCCTACCTACTATAATAACCGCCCCAAATGGGTGGAAATGATGAAAGCAAGTATAGAAATGTCCGTTGAAAAATTTTCTTCCAACAGGATGATCAGGGAATACTATGAAAATATGTACATGAAGGCGCTGAGAGAGCAACTAAGGTTAGGAGCAGCAACGAAAAGTTAACATCTAAACATGCCAGGAGATACCATCTGGAAGTTATCCTAAGGACCTGGCATATATTTTTACACCTCGGCGTGATTATGTTAACAAAGGCTATGTAAGACCGTGGTAGGCTGTTACTGCCTAGTTAGGCTAAATTGTATAGATAGGCAATCCCTGTTATAATAGCAAAGTTACAACTAATTTAGAGCCGAATCCCCGTTTAGGGGTACGGAGGAACCAAGTTTTGGGGTGAAACCATTTATTTATGGTAGGGCTGTTCTCCTCTGCCCTAACCCGACAGCTAACTTCGAAGGCAAAGGAGGAAATTTATCATGAAAAATTATATAATAGTATTAATCTGCTTTTTCTTACTATTAAGTGATCCTTTGGAAGCTAAAGCCATAACTGGCAATCCGGTTAGTGAAGATTCATCTCTGGCAAAGGCCAGAGTGGAGCAGAAAGATGAGGGAGTAAACTCTGAAGAAGATATGGATCTAGAGGAAGAAGAAAATCTTAGAGGAGAATTTGATGAAAAGGATATTGATCTACTGGCCCGCTTGGTATATGCAGAAGCCAAAGGAGAGCCTTACAAGGGTAAAGTGGCGGTTGCAGCCAGCGTGATGAACAGGATAGACAGCCCTTTATATCCAAATAGTGTCAGTGATGTTGTCTATCAGAAAAATTTTGGCTTCCAATACTGCCCGGTACGCAACGGCCAAATAAACCAGAAAGCCGATGAAGCATCTTTTCAGGCTGTAGAAGAAGCTTTAAAAGGTAATGATCCAACAAATGGAGCCCTGTCTTTCTACAACCCTTCCAATTCTTCAAATCGCTGGATACGCAGCAGGCCTTATTGTATCAGTATTGGAAGGCATATCTTCGTAAAATAAGCCGCACACTGCGGCTTATTTTTAAAAAATATCATCATTATTCATCATTTTTTTATTTTGGGGAAAAGGACCCCACCTCTAAGCGCAGCGTAGGTGGGGTCCTTACTTGGTTTTGTACCGCTTCTCGCCCGTAACCAGAAAGATTACCTCTTTCCCAATATTTGTGGCGTGATCGGCGATTCGTTCGAGGTATCTGCTCACAAAAAGAAGGTGTGTGGCCTGGGTGATCGTTTTGGGATTCTCCATCATAATGGTAAGAAGTTCCCGAAAAATCTGTGCATGAAGCTTATCAACTTCATCATCCTTTTCGATCATTTCCAAAGCAAGCTCCAGATTCTCGTGAATGTAAGCATCCAGTGACTCTTTAACCATTATTTGTGTCGTTACAGCCATACGGGGTATGTCCACGAGAGGTTTGATCAATGGATCGCTGCCAATACGGCAAACAATTTTTGCAATAGATGAGGCATAATCTGCCATACGCTCCAGATTTACGATCATTTTAAATAAAGTTGCAACCTTACGAAGGTCTTTTGCCATGGGCTGCTGGGTAGCAATTAGCGCCAAACAGCCTTCTTCAATTTCTAATTCCAGCTTGTCAATACTTTCATCTCCCCGTACTACTTCTTCATCTTGGCCTCCAACTTCACTCCAGTTTTTAATTTCGCCGCGGTATATTGCCCCTATCTCCTCCACACTCAGAGAATCCACATTGTTATTTTCATTTAAGATTACAGCAACACCATCTACGGCAAAACGGACAGCAACAGGTTCAACCCCTTTGCCCTTAGCCAGTTCAACTTCTTCACCCTTCATGGGACGTGAAGAGTTGGATAGATCTGTTGTTCCGTCAATTAAAGCTGCAATCCCCACGCCGGAACCTCCACCTGTGACAGCAATCTGAACTTCTGAGTTCTCAGCCATGAACTCCTCCGCGAGTCTTTGCACCAGGTTGACCTCGGAATCTGAGCCTTTAATCTGGATCATTTCACTACTTTTCGAATTTCCACAGCCCGCAAATGAAAGAGTAAGTAACAATAGGACCAGGACAGCAGCGGATAATAGTAAAATCTTAGACATTCTTTTTTTTATCACAACATTTCCTCCCATTCTTTAAAAAAATCTCTGAGTCATACTTAGATCATATCTGGCTTATGTTAAAAGGAGAGGAAGTTGTCTTTATAAACATGTTAAAAGTATGTAAAATTCATGTTAAAATCCACCCTAAAAAAAGCAAAAAAAAAACAGGGGCATATCCCCTGTTAAATATATTTTGTAGGAGGTTAGGTTTTAACTGTTTTATAAGTTTAAATATTCGCTATAGTTTAGCCAATTCCTGCTAAAAATAAAAATAATTTAATAAAAATTTAAATATTTTTTTATTATCAAATTTGTTCTACTTGTATGTTATTAAGTAAGGAATTAATCTGTGATTATTGGAAGATAAATAGAAAAGGTAGTGCCTACGCCTACTGTACTTTTCACTTTAACCCTCCCATTATGCGCGTCAACAACATGCTTGACAATAGCCAGGCCCAAACCCGTTCCACCCAGGCGCCTGGAACGCGCTTTATCCACCCTGTAAAACCTTTCAAAAATATAAGGTATGTTTTTGGCAGGTATTCCAATCCCTGTATCTTTTATCGATACCATTACCTCACGGGAACTTTGCTGAATTTTTATATCAATACTACCGCCCTGTGGAGTATATTTGATTGCGTTATCGAGAATATCAATAAATAACTGTAATAACCAGTCAGGATCACCCTGGATTAGAT
>JAUSPO010000029.1 GCA_030656575.1 Bacillota bacterium | reverse complement strand
GGCTGTTCCATCACCTAGATCTTCTGTTTTAGAGTGTGACGTATAGTTCAATTCTGTCGTATCCTGTATCGCTAAAATTATATTACTTTTACTTTCTTTGATCTGTTGCAGTGTAGCCTTACAATGCGATGATAGGATCACGGGCTCTGTTAGAGTTTCATTTTTCACCATTCTGTAAATGGCTTTGGCTTCTGCGACATTTTCACTTGCTCCGAGTATGGACGCCTGAATATTATTGGATAGAGTCTCCATCGTCTTGATAAACCGCTTGATGGTTCTTCCACATCGGATGCCTATATTCTTAAATTCTCTATTGATCCAATTCGTCTCTACTGTGGTCTCCTCTAAGGTTGTCATTGATATCTCCACCCTTCCTTCATTAAAAATCAAAGTTTTGATATCATGATACTTGATTATTCAACCAAAGTCCAGAACTATACCAAGCGAGGTCATAAATTAGGATACTTAAGAATTTGAAACTTTAGTGTCATTAGCGATTTCATATCCTTTTTATGCTTATTTCCAATTTCGCCCAAACAACTATTTATTGAATTTTTAAATTTGGCAAACGAATCATAATATTTACAATACAAGCAGTCTTTTTTGACAAATTTCCAAAGTCTTTCAATCAAATTTAGGTTTGGCGAATAAGTCGGAAGGTACAAAAGTTCTATACCTTTTTCATTAGCATATTCCATTACAGCAGCGCACTTTTGATATTTTGCATTGTCCAAAACAAGCGTTATAGGAATAATCACACCACACTTCTCAATAATTTTTCTCATAAGTTCAATTACTGATAAGGCGTTAATATATGCATCATTGGTAACGGTAACTAAATCAAGAGTAATTGCATTAAGTGCTCCAAGAACATTATACCTTTGTCTACCGCTGGGAGATTTAATAAAAATCCTGTTAAAACTCCATAAGTATCCGAGAAATGCAGCAAGGACAAAATGCGATGCATCAATAAAAAACACTTGTCGCTTACCTTCCTTTGCCTCTTCAAGTCTAGGCTCTAATTCATTTTTTAAAAACTCTGCTTGTTTTTCAACATCAGCCTTTGCAGGTATCTGACCGACTTTTCTTCGTTTTAACCCCATTTTTTTTTAAAAACTTGCCAACCTGAACGTCACTGCGTTCAATATTAGTAAGTTCCTTTATTCTACTTATTGCTTCTTTGACAGTTGCGGGAGGATTTTTTCTAAATTCCTCCTCTAAGGTTGATTGATATTCCATAAGTCTACTTTCTGGTTTGTAAAATTTTATTACTGTTAACGCTTCAATACCGCCATCTTTATAGGCTTTTAAGTAACTCGTCAGTGTATCTCCACCAATTTTAATAATTTCGCAAATTTGTTTGTGTTTTAATCCCTGTGATTTTAGAAGCAACGCATCCATTTTTAATTGAACTCTTGGATGTGGATGATTAAAGCGTTCGTATCTTATTTCATCAATCTCTTCCTGTGTAAATTCAATTTTAATCATTATATAATATTCCTCCCACATAAATACAGTTCTGAGAAGTATCATATAATACCCATGGTTGCTTGTCCAGTATTACTTTTATTAATGCCTAAATTAAAAATTATCTGCTCTAAAAATCCGAATTTGTAGCTTAGCCGAGTATAGTATTGCAAAAAATTACCCCTTTTTCCTTCTTCTAATATTATTGAAGCACAATTAATATTTTTTCCCCAATGACAATAGTTATCAATTAATATATAATAAAGTTAATAGCCCCAGAAAACAGGCAGATATTAAAAAATCTGGAGAGTGTGCTGTGCAGAGAGTTTTGACAGTAAAAACAAAGCCTTGGAAGATAGCTCTGGCGTTTTTGTTAATTCTTCTGTTGTTATTTACGGCAGGATGTGCGCAAACTATTACTGAGGAGGGAACAGATATGGCCCAAGAACGTTCTAATTTAAATACACAAAAACCCCCCATAGATCAATTTGTGTCGAATAAACTGGAAACTGCTACCTTTGCGATGGGCTGATTTTGGGGTCCTGATGCCCAGTATGGGCAGCTAAAAGGAGTAGTGCGGACTCGCGTGGGGTATGCCGGCGGCAGGATGGAAAATCCTACCTATCGCCATATGGGAGACCATACGGAAACACTCCAGGTGGACTACGATCCCAGCTTGATTTCCTACGAGGAACTGCTCGATCTCTACTGGAACAGCCACAACCCTTACAGGCAAACCATGTCAAAGCAGTATATGAACATCATTTTTGTTCACAACGAGAAGCAGGAGAGGCTGGCCCGGGGGGGCAAGGCGTTTCTGGAACAAAAGCAAAAGGGTATGGTATTTACTAATATAGTTTCATTTTCTATGTTTTACCCGGCAGAAGATTATCACCAGAAATATTATCTTCAAAATGTATCCGCTCTCATGAATGAATTTAAGGGATTTTACCCTAATTTTCAGGATTTTGTCGATTCCACAGCAGTAGCGCGCGTAAACGGATATGTTTCCGGATACGGAGATGCCGCTTCATTATCCCGGGAATTGGAAGACCTGGGCTTATCCACCCGCGGCGCTGAAGTTTTACAAGGGCTGGTCAAATAATGAAAGAAAGGAAAGAAAGGCAGGAAATAGAAGGGGTTTTTCGGCCCTGCGCTAAAAAATTGGCTTACGCCGCGGCATAGGATAATAGTATCCCACTCTCCCAGTTAATATTTCGCTCGAGCTTTGAATTTCATGGCCCGGGCGTTTTTGCTTTTTTTCGGAAGACTGTCCTCAGAATCCCTAAATGTCACCCTAGCCTCTCGAACCGCCCCTAAAAAACAATAGTTTACAAGTTAACTATTTAAGAGCTATAATAAGTTAACATGTTAACTAAGGGGGAGTAATATGTCTGATATTAAAGACATCTGGTTATATGCAAATAATATCATCCGTTCGTCCAGGCAAATGATAAATGAGGGCTTAAACCCATTGAACCTCAGCAGTGCAGAGGGAAATATTTTGCTCCACCTCTTTACTCAAAGCCATGGAGTCAGGCAGGATGATATCGTGGGGCAGCTGGATATAAGTAAGCCTGCTGTTTCCCGGGCCCTGGAGTCACTGGAGAAAAAGGGTTATGTGAATAGACATAGAGATTCTTCTGACAGGCGGGCAAGCCGGGTTTTACTTACTGTTCAAGCTCAGGAAATCAGGCCAAAGATAGAGTTCGTATATAATGAGGTCTACGCAAAAGCAGCGCAAGGGGTATCTGAAGCAGAAGCTAGTTTTTTTATAAATCTGTTTTGCAGGGTTTCAGAGAATTTCTACAAAGCCCGGTCTGCAGTGAAAAGTCAGAGGGGGCAGGATGATGTCGAATGATCTTCAAGGGGCGGTAATTCTGATGGCCTATTACCTGGTGTTTCCATTATTACTGCCAACCCTTCTAAAGATTTGGCTGAGGGTACCAACAGAGCTGGTTCGTAAAATCCAGCATGTTGCTTATAGTTTATCAATATTTCTCCTATTGGAGCTGTTCAGTGCATGGTATCTGGCAATTGCTGCCGCTTTTTTGCTGGTGCTTATAGCATATCCGCTTCTAATAGTTGTGGAAAAAACGGCCTGGTATAGAAGAACCTTTGTGGACAGAGCTGTAAAAGGAGGCGAGCTAAGAAAGCAGCTTATATATGTTCAGCTTTCTTTCGCAGTTTTAATATTTATCTTTTGGGGCCTGCTTGGATCCAGTTGGCACTATGTTGTGGCAGTAGCTGTCATGGCATGGGGTTTTGGTGATGCCGCTGCTGCTTTGGTAGGAAAGGCTTTTGGCCGCCGCCGTGTTCTTCATTACCTTGTCCACGGAGGGAAAACCTATGAGGGGACAGGGGCTATGATGTTATTTGCAGGCCTGGCAGCATTTTTTACCCTTTTGATTTATGCAGGGCAGCCCTGGTATATAAGCCTTCTTATCTCGATCATAGTGGCTCCAGTGTGTGGAATTGTCGAGTTATTCTCAAGACGGGGCACCGATACTCTTACTGTACCCCTTTCAGCAGCTTTTTTGATGATGCCCCTAATTCATTTATTCTCTTTTTTGGGGTGGTAGCATGAATACCCTTTCTAAAGAACAGTCAGCCAGTCGGGAAAAAACTTTGCTCGTTGCCCTTCTTCTAAGCATGTGGGCGCCTTTGACGACAGGGATTGCAGTCCTCTTGAGCCATTCAACAACCCAGCTAGCTGATTTTATCCGCCGTTCCGTAGAGCTAATCGCTCTCTTTGTTTCCTGGTGTGTATTTCGTTATCTTGCACGAAATAAAGAGCTTGACCTTAAGAGAAAAGTCAGGATGGAAAAAATAGCAGGTATCACTGTTGCCGCAGCCCTGACCTGTTCCGGTATTGTTATGCTGCTCTTAGCCTTATCCCGCCTTTCCACTTTTGAGCCTGGGGGGAATGTGTACCCTGGAATTGCCATTGCCGTGTTAGGCTTAATCACAAATTCATGGTTTTGGAGGCGTTATTCAAGGTTGACGTGTGAACAGTATAGTTCCATTATTGATGCACAGCGTCAGCTCTATCGCGCTAAAGCATATGTAGACCTCTGTGTTATCGCTGCACTTACTGCTGTGGCTCTTAACCCAACTCATCCTGTAACCCGATATATTGATATTTTGGGTTCCGTGATTCTATCTGTTTACCTGCTGTGGAGTGGTTTTCGCACTGCTCAGGCAGCGGTGTTGAATTCAAATAAAAGCTGTCCCATTTTGGAGGATAAGTAATCGCTATCTAATTTCCCCAGCCGCGATTATAGTTGTCCGCACAGGGGATACAGATCGCTTTACCATCCTGCAACCGGGCCCTGGGCTCCATGACCTTTTCCCCGCAGCAAGAGCAGGTCACCGAAGAAAAGAGCCGCGCTTTTTCGGGAATATCATATGGTATTTCTTTGATTTCGCAGATTTCATCCAGCGGTTTGGAGAGGTAATCACGGAGCATCTCTTCGCTCATTTCTTTAAGGCGAGCTTTCTCTTCTTCCGAAGTATCACCGGCAGCAATTTTCTTCCGCAAGGATAATACGGCTTCTTGTTTTGCCCCTTCCCAGCTTTTTGCTGTAATTCGAACCGCTTTCTTTTTTTCCCGCAGGGCAAAGGTGTAAGCCTGTTTACCGTAATCGCGCAAGATCAGGTTGCCTTTCCCCACGGTACACCCTGTAATCACCTGGATGGCATCCACGGCACAACTATCATTTTCCACAACAGCGACCATCTGCTCATCCACATCTCGCTCCCCTCCCAAGGCCCCCATCGCTGCCTCGGCCACCCGGAAGCCCTTGGCCAACCCCATACAAACATGGCCGTGAAAGTCAATGGCCCTTTCCCACGGTGTTTTTTCCATGCACATTTTAATTGCCTCCTATGTGTTACATTTTTTTTGTTTGTAACACTACTTCTGCGCACTTCTTTGTTATTCCTGCCTGCTTCCTTCCAGTCAAGAGTGGAAAACAGGAAGTAGGCAAGCAAATAAAAGCGGATTCTCCCGAAAGAAAAGCCATAATCACGGATTTTCCCTTCTTTCTTTTAGTATTAAAGCTGCTGCAACAAGAGCGGGAATAAGCATCTGCAGGGGTACAATGATAAGTGCAACCTATGACACAAAACCTCCCTGCAGATAGATATAACTCATATTCCGCATAATTAGCTATAGCTTTTCAGCAGTTAATATTTACCATAAAAAATAGCTAGCCACCACCATTCCAGGCAAAACAGCTTTCCGATAACCCTAGGAATTCGATAATTTTCCTGCTGCTTTCGTCTATGTTTCGTATCTCCCTGACTCTTTTACCATCGGATAAATATGTCACAACTCTGACTCTATCCATGATTTTAAGCATCGTTGAAAAGGTAGGTTTTTTTTGCTTTCTTTTTTCGGTCCCATACAAAGCATCATCCTTGTTTTTTAACTCATCCCGAACAGTTCGTTCAGCTATTGTCAGCATCATAAGGCATATTAGTAGCAGGTATACCAGTGCTTCCACCCGCTTTGGCGTCTTTAAGAATAGTGAATTCATAAAGTTGGGGGCTTTTAGCACTTTGAACCTCTTTTCTACATCACTTTGGGTTTTATACTCCGTAATTAATGTTTCTCCGGTTATTAAAAGGTCATTGCTGCAGAGAATAAAGGTACACTCCCGGCGAATATAATCTTCTGTCTTTGCTTCATCTAGGCATATTTCTGTGCTCAGTTGATACTCTATAATTTTCGTGTCGTGCTGTGGGTTCTTGCTGGGTCTTCCTGGTCTTTTCTTCTCCTTTTCGGTAATAGAAAGTGTGACCTTATGATATTTAAGCTTTGCAATTACTTTTTCTTCTAATAATTCTACTTCTTTGATAGCGTCTGCTTCGCACTTGAACATGCGTTTATCATATTTCTTTAGTACTTGTTCTGCTTGCTTTTTTTCTTTTTTAACCTTTTTCTGACAGGTCTTACGCTTGGTATCTTCTAGTGCGCTAGAGTATATCACGGCTAGTTTACAGCGATGCCCTTCATACTCGACTTCGGCCTCTATAAGTCTGTATAACAATTTTTTGCCCTGTGCGTTTTCAATGACTATGGTCTTGGCATCCTCAGGCAGCGGTGTCGCTATAAAACTCTTAGCTATTTTGATGTTGTCTGGCATCCGGGTAATATACATAATGCTATGGCCGCTAGCCTTTTTTATGTTTTCTTCTGTAAATAGGGCACTGTCTGCTATGTAATAAAAATCACTGCGGTCAACCTTCATCTGCGTCAAGAGCTTATCTACATCTTCTATATTTTCTTTGTTATAGGTTTTATCATCCATATTACCGGAAAGCACCTTTGCATCAGTTACAACTCCGTTGGTGGTCCCAAGACCTATCTTTATCTGCTTTTTGTCATTTCTTTTTCCCTTACTATGGCCAAAGTCTATAGAAATGGGGACTATTTCACCTTCTTGATCTGTTGAGATGCGTTCATACTCGCCCCACAAAAAAGAGGTAGTGTCATAGTTAATGTTTTTGACAGCAATTCCGTATTCTATAAAGGCTTCTAGCACTAATTTCCTTGAAGATGTTTCTACATCCCGCATCGTAGAAGTCATCAAGAAAAGTACCGAATCGGTCATCATTTAGCCGGGACAGCTCTATAGGGTGGTGAAATATTCCTTCCAGGTCTTTGTACTTGTAGTAGTCCTGGATGGCATACAGTGACCGGTAACCTTCTTCTACACATATACCGGCCATCATGATCTCAGCTTCAACCCCTGCCGGTATATCTGATGGTCTGCCCGCTTTCTTTTCTAGGTGTTTGTTGAAAATATCCTTGATACCCATTTTCTCACATAATTCGACGATTAGCTGGAGCCTGCCTGCGCAGTAGACGTCTACACTGTCTATGTCAATATTATTAGGCACAAAAATCACACCTTTCATGCTAGACTTTTGCACCTTATTATAATATTGTTGAGGGTTTTTGTCCAGGAATATTTTGACAACACTGGGATTCGCCCGCATCGGCCGTTCTTTCTAGCTCTTTGAAAAACATTAACTGTGGATGTGTCAAAAACACACTGTCAAAATATCACTTGATGCGTAAGAACCTACTGTTGAGATTTGCCCAGACTTTTTTTATTTTATTGTTCAATTGGTAAAATTAGTTATGCGGAATATTAAGAAAAATATGAAAACAGGTGATAATAATGAATTACAAAAAGGTAACGGCTTACTTTGCCATCATTATGGGCGTGGCCATGATTGTAATGTGGATTTTCTTTTTTGCCGTCGGAAGCGTGCCGGAAATAGAAACCAAACCAGCTGAATTAGCTCTGCACCTTTTGGCTGAGTTTATTACTGCCGTACTGCTATTTATCAGCGGGATCAGACTGCTCGTTGCAAAAAAGTGGGGTCTCCAGATCTATCTGGTCGCTGCTGGCATGCTGTTCTATACCATGATTATTAGCCCGGGGTATTTTCTACAGCAGGGAGAACCCGCATTTGGCGTTATGTTTGCAGTATTTATTATACTGGCCCTGTTCTTCACGGTCAAATTACTAGCCGAGAGTAGAGATACAAGGAAATAAAAATAGTTTTAATATTAACTTCTATATTTTAAACAGCCGTCTCCTTAGTATAGAAAAATTCCCATTAAAATAACACCTGCACCCAGTATTAAAACAAAAGTATTAATTATGGAAAGTGTTTTACGGTCTTTTGTTAATACGCGAGCGGCAAAAGCACGAAACTGTTTGTAGTTAAAGAGCACCTGAGATAATTTAATCAGGGTCAGGGAATGAATTAATCTTATAACAAGGGAATAGGGCCCGTCTGTTGTGAAATGTATATACCACGTAAAAGCAATAATTGACAGGCCACATAAAGCTGCAATCCAGACCCATTTCGGCTGTCTCTCTGTATATGCCGTATTCAGTTCAAACTCATTCCACTGTTTTGGGAAAAACTGAATAGCCAACCTGGTTAGAATCATTACTGCTCCAAAAACCAAACTTAAAATCTGAAAGTAGTTCATCTATTTTCCTCCTTTTTTGACTATCCGAAAGGTTGACAACAACCCCGTCCCCTAGACACTCCAAAAAGTTATTATAATTTATAGTTCCCCCTAAAAAAGGGGGAACTATCGTAAATCACAATTAATTAAAACTTGACTTCAGCATAATTCGTATGTAATATTGAGCCATAAGCTTAAATGGCTAAAGGGGAGTAACTCGCCATATATAATGGTCCCCCGCTCGTCAGCACGGTGCAAAAGCATCCGGGTGGGGGTTTCTTAAGAGTGAGACCTTTATTTCATGAATATCTGAAATAAAGGTTTTTATATTTTCCATAAGGAGATGAACTTAATGTTGATGACCTGGTTTCAATTTCTAGCGGGAGCATTGCTGGTTATTGTGGCCGGTGCAAGGCTTACTCGAAGCGCAGATGTTCTTGGAAGGGCTCTGGGATTGGGGGCAGGTTGGGCAGGAGTTCTGCTTCTCCCACTGGCAACATCTCTTCCCGAATTGGTGACCAGCTTACGGGCTGTAATAATTCATGCTCCAGATCTGGCGGCGGGAAACCTTTTCGGCAGCAACCTTTTTAACATTACCATTATTGCGGTGGTTGATCTCGTACAGGGGAAAGGACCCATTTTTTCATGTGTAAAGAGAGGACATGCTTTGGTTGCTTTTCTAAGCATTCTGTTGATGTCTATCTCCGGAACCGGGATTCTTTTTCCTTTTCTAACCGCTCCCGAAGATCTGTTGGGTGTCTTAGTTTATACTCAATCTTTATTGTTGCCGGCTATCTGGTTGCCGTAGCCGTGCTATTTTTCACCAGAGGGGGATAGAATTTACATGATTGAAAAGTATTTTTCGAAATTGGAAAACCTGAAAAAACGATTTTACAGTACTATCGAAAAACAGGTTGTAGAGATAAAAGAAAAACCGTACAAAGTTGCACTGGGATGCGCTTTGGGAATAGGTATCAACTTTGTTCCTACTCTGGGTATTGGATTTATTTTTGCCTTTTTACTGGCGGTGATATTCAGAGTTAACCGGGCTAGCGCAGCTGTAACCAGCCTTCTGACCGGACCTTTAGTTCCCTTAATGTATGCCCTGAACTTTGTCGTTGGAGGAATAATACTGACCCCGGTTTTAGGTGAAGAAAGTCTCGTGGAATTTATCATTGGCCAATACTCTATTATTTTAAAACTGGGCAATATCCAGGACAAGATTTTAAGCTTTTTAGAACTTTTCGGTTTTACTTTCCTGCTGGGTGCAGCTGTAAATGCGGTGCTTTTTGGCATAGGCTTCTATTTTTTGGTTATCTTTCTGTTGAGAAAATATAAAATCTAGTCAGGCGAGAAAGGCGAAAAACAAAAACTATGATTTGTTGTCCTACCACTTACTTAATAGCATAGAGCACCAGCTAATGAAAAAAGGTGACCATCGGAGATGGTCTACCATACGTAAGGTGTTATCTACCCATGACAGGACTACTGTAATATTAACTGATGATCAGGATAAAATTCACCACATCAGGGTTTCGGGAACACCTGAAAAGGAACATCAGGAAATATACGAGAAACTCGAGGTTCCGATGCTGTTAAAACGCCACTATTCATACGTGGCAACCAGGTTGTAGTGCCCAAATTGAAATTGGAAACCTTGATTTAAGGGGGCTTCCAAGCTTTTTTTCCGAAAGTTGGGCTAGCGGCGTACTCAGTATCACAAAGTTGTTTAATATATGTAGTTGATAGGAGGATAATGGATATGAAAAACCGAGCAAGTGGAACAGCGGAAGGCGTTGCATACATGCGATATTACGAATCACAAAGACCGGAGACACAAAGGATATGCAACGATTATCTGGCTTATAACCTTTCGGCATGGTGGATAAAGCTGGCGGCAAAAATATGCAATCCTTTCCCGCGTGCATTTTTAGACTGGGCTATGGAGAAAAAGGGTAAGGGGGTATCTGGATTTTTGGCCGTGCGTACCCGCTTGTTTGACGATTATGTTTTAGAACGGCTAAAGAATGGTGTAGAGCAATATGTCATTTTGGGAGCAGGTCTTGATTCCCGTGCCTACCGGTTTGCTGACAGTATTTCTGATGTAAAGGTTTTTGAGATTGACCACCCATCATCACAGACCATAAAAAAGGAGCGAGTTGTAAAGTGCTTTGGTAAGCTTCTGGCCTATGTACGGTATGTACCGGTAGATTTTAGAAATGATAATCTTCTCACATGTTTAAAAAACGCTGGATATAACCCAGCAGCTAAAACGGTTTTTACCTTTGAGGGAGTGAGTATGTACCTTGACGAGGGGGCGGTAAAGGAAACGCTAACCTTTATTTTAGGTAACTCCGGACAGGGTTCAAGCGTTATGTTTGATTATATCTATGCAGAAGCACTGGATGGACGGCTGAAAAGCAAGGTTATTTCCCATATGAACAGCCTTAAGTTTATTTTTAACGAACCGATACTCTTTGGTATAGAAATAGGCATGGCAGAAAGTTTCATCCAGAGTATTGGTTTTGGTAAAGTGGAAGATTTTTCCCCGCAGAGGCTTTATGATATATATTTAAAACCATGTGTGCCAAATCGGGCCATATCCGATGTGTATGCCGTGGCGGCGGCATATAAAACTTAACCCTTACATTCAACACCCCTGGGCTAGTTAAACTCAAGAGTTAATTTCTGGTAATACTCAGGGATTCTCTCGAACCTGCAGGTACACTTCCGGCTCAATGCCGGCAAGGCGGA
>JAUSPO010000013.1 GCA_030656575.1 Bacillota bacterium | reverse complement strand
GAAATATATAAGGAAGATTTTTATTTCATTGAAGTCTTTTCATCTAATAAAAAATGAAAGAGGATCTATCGTAATAATTGTTGCAGCAGCATTAGTAGTGCTGCTAGGACTAACAGCGCTAGTTACCGATGCTGGAATACTTTATTTAAACCGCTCTCGACTTCAGACTGCAGTTGATGCTGCTGCTTTGGCAGGCGCTCAAGAACTTCCTGCTAGCTCTATTGGTGCTCGTAATGATGCAACTCAATATGCCAACAATAATGGTATTAATGCAGGTGAGTTGTTACCAATTAATATTAGTAGTAATGACCGTGAAATTACAGTATCCGCACGCCGTGATGTAGATATGTTTTTTGCTAAAGTATTAAATTTTAACAGTGTAGAAGTGCCTGTTGTAGCTAAAGCGAGAATAGAAGCAGGAAGTGGTGTTATGCCAATTGGCATTCCGGAAGAGGCTTGGGTTGGTAATTTCGGTACGGACGAACTTCATGAAGTTGGAAGCGCATACATACTAAAAGGTAAATCACATACTGATGCAACCTATCCACAGATATCTGGATGGTATGGTGGACTTAAAGCGGAAGGATACCAAGGTGCAAACGATTTTAAAGATAATATTGTATGGGGAATGGATCTTCGCCTTAATGTGGAAGATGAACTAGTAGAAGTAGATTTTGATATAGGTGCTGAACTTGAAGAAGAAAAAGGTGTTATGTCAGGACCAACAGCTGAAGGAGTTAAAATTAGAATAGATCAATGTTCAAATGATGATATTAGCTGGAAAGATTTTGTCATCGATGGTACATTTATAGGATTTGACGACCTTAAAGCAAAAGAATGTTCACGAATCATAATTGTACCTAGAGTAAAAGAAACAGATGAAAATAAAATTATGGAAATTACCGGTTTCGAGGTATTTTTTCTGGAAGGAGTAAATGGATTAAATAATGCTGGTAATGGAAATGCAAGTAGCGAAGTGATAGGTATTTATCTTGGGCCTTTAGAAGGCAATTCTACAAAAAGTCACTATTATGCAAGGCTTGTGCAATAATAATTCAATCATTTTAAGTAATTATCTGTAATTTTGACTTACTGTATATAATTTCTTTTATTAAACGAAAGGAGTAATGTTTTGAAAACTAGCACGCGTCTTTTAATTATTGCTTTAATCTTAGGTGCTATTACAGTAGTTGCGTTGAATTATTTTATTAACAATCTGAATACAGAATCACCAGCAGGGGCAGCAGTTGGCTTTACCAGTGTTCTTGTAGCTCAGAATACAATACCCCAACATACCCGAATTACCTCAGAGATGGTCGCCATGCAGTCCGTACCGGTCGATTCAGTGCACCCAGAGGTATTTAAGAGCGCAGAGGAAGTGATAGGAAGTATCTCAAGATCAGATATTATTAAGGGAGAACAGGTGCTGCTTAGCAGGGTGTCATCGGAAAATAGGCGTGCTAGTTTATCTTACCGTGTACCGGAAAATATGAGAGCCATATCAATTTCAGTAAACGAAGTGAGTGGTGTATCAGGGTTTATTTCTGCCGGTGATAAGGTAGATGTACTTGCGTCTTTTGAAGATGAGGATACTAATGAAGTTATTACAGTTACTACTTATACAGTTGTTCAAAACGTTGAGGTATTGGCGACTGGAGAGAGTACTATTGAAAAGGATAATGAGGAGACACAATTAGTGAGTACAGTAACCTTATCTGTGACTCCGGGACAGGCAGAAGTGTTGGCTTATTCTTTCCTACAAGGATCTTTCCATTTAACTTTGCGCTCACCTTTGGATGAGGAAATTGTTAACTTAGATTACTATAATGCCGAAAACTTTGAAACATTTAGGGAGAGGTGATTACGTGGAACGCATTAAAGTATTTGTTGTAGAAGATGATCCCGAAAAAAGATCGAGTATTGTTGATACCCTCTCTAATGTGGAGTACATTTATGTAGAAGGGGAGGCCAGTTCTTCAGAAGAAGCCCTGGAAATGGTGGACCAAGTTAACCCCAATGTGATGCTCATCGGTGCCTATGTGCCGGGAGACGGATACAAGCTGGCCGAAAAAATATCTTCAGAGTATTCCTGGATATCAATTATAATTGTTGAGGAAGAGTTGAAAGAGGAGACGATGCGTAAGGCCATTTTTGTCGGTGCTAAAGATGTCCTTATCTATCCTTTTACTCCTTCCAAGCTGGTAGACTCAATCTATCAGAGTTTTCAAATGGAGAAGAAAAAGCAGGTTGTACAGAAAGATAAGACCTCTGTGATTAGGCAAAAATCACAGCAGGGTAAGGTCATTACAGTTTTCAGCACCAAAGGGGGAGTAGGAAAAACATTTATTTCTACAAATCTGGCGGTTTCTCTGGCACAGCTTAAAGGCGAAAAGGTAGTGCTGGTAGATCTGGATCTGGATTTTGGCAATGTCGCTTTATCCTTGAATATTATCCCCCGCTATACAATTATTGATGTTATTAATGATATTCGAAATCTTGACCAGGACTTAATGAAGGGGTATCTCGTATCTCACCAATCGGGTATAAAGGTACTGGCTGCCAATGTGCAGCCGCAAAAGGCTGATTTTATTAACGCCGAGCATATCGAAGTAATTATCAAAGTTCTGCAGAGCGCTTTTGATTACGTGGTTATCGATATGCCCACAAGATTCTATGACCCGGTAGTGCCTGCATTTCAGGAAGCTGACCTGCTCATGCTTGTAACTACACCGGAAGTGGCAGCTATACGAAATATCAAGGCCTGTATGGTTTCTTTGAACGGGTTAAACTATCCCAGGCAAAAGATCAGATTGCTGCTTAACAAAGCTGAGCCTCGGGGTGATATTAAAACCAAAGACGTAGAGACAACATTGGACCAGACTATTTCAGGGATCCTGCCGGCAGAACACAAACTGGTAACTTCATCATTAAACAAAGGTGTTCCTGTGGTGCTTCTTTATCCCCGTTCAAAAATTAGCCGCAGCTTCCAGAATCTGGTGCGCAGGGTTGTTGAAAACGGGCTGGGGGAAAAAAAACAAACCAGCAGTGTCCATAAGGCTTCAAGTTAGAAAGGCGGGGCTAAATGATGTTACTAAAACAATCATTCCCTAATAAACATAATAACCGTAATGACCAAAGTAACGATACACTATCTGCTCCCAGTGAACAGGCAGTTCATAAGAAAAGAGAACTTGAGGTTATCGCCAAGGAAACCCTGCGTCAGGTCATAGATATGATGGACGATACTTTTTTCCTTGATAAAATGGATACAATCCAAAAGGATCATTTTTTGAGGCAGATAAATCATACTGTAGATGTGGTGTTAACTGAGTTTGACAAGCACCTCTCCCAGAGTGATAAACATAAGATCGTTAAAGATCTCTCAGACGAAATCCTTGGTTTTGGGCCTATCAACCCGCTCATTCATGACCCCACCGTTACAGAGATTATGGTAAATGGCTATGATCAGATCTTTGTGGAACGGGATGGAAAGATTACAAAAACGGACGTATGCTTCCGGGACAATGCCCATGTTATCCACACCATAGATAAGATTATTACTCCCCTGGGGAGAAGGATTGACGAAAGTTCACCGATGGTTGATGCCCGTTTGCCCGATGGTTCCCGAGTGAACGCTATTATTCCGCCTCTGGCTGTGAAGGGGCCTATTCTTACTATTCGTAAATTTGCCGCTGATCCCTTTACATCAGAGGATCTGATCAGCTTCGGGACTATGACCAGAGAAGTAGCGCAGTTTTTGAGAGCATCTGTGCGCGCTCGCGTGAATATTCTCGTATCCGGTGGAACCGGCAGCGGAAAAACCACAACGCTGAACGTGCTTTCAAGTTTTATTCCCGACATGGAGAGGATTGTTACAATCGAAGATGCAGCTGAACTTCAGCTTCGGCAGGAACATGTTGTAACACTGGAAAGCCGTCCCGCAAATATTGAAGGGAAGGGTCAAATTACGATCAGGGATCTTGTTATCAACTCACTGCGTATGCGTCCGGACCGTATTGTAATCGGAGAAGTAAGGGGTGGCGAAGCACTGGACATGCTTCAGGCCATGAATACAGGCCACGACGGTTCTATCTCAACCCTGCATGCCAACAATCCGAGGGACGCCCTGGCACGTTTGGAAACAATGGTGCTTATGGCCGGGATGGACCTGCCCCTGCGGGCTATCCGGGAGCAGGTATCTTCTGCCGTGGATCTCATTATTCAGCAGTCCCGTCTTAACGACGGAAGTCGGAAAATAGTAAAGGTTGCTGAAGTGGTGGGGATGGAAGGAGATATCATCACCATGCAGGACATATTTGTTTATAACCAGACAGGCGTAGACGATAAAGGCTTGATTACAGGAAAGCACACTCCAACCGGTATAATTCCCAAATGCATAGAAAAAATGAAGGAATACGGTGAGCGCATAAACATAGAAATATTTGAGGAAAAATTCAACGAACCATCTCCCAGGAGGTTTTAGAAATGCTGCTCTTTTTTATATACGGCGGCGCTTTCCTGACCGTAATCTTTTTGTTTATAGGAATGTATAACTTAATATTTTCTTCCCGTCTTGCGATTATGGAAAGGTTGAAAATCCATACCATGCCGGCTGATGCCCTTCAGAAGCCGGAAACTGCTGCCAAAACTAAAGGTTACGGGGGGGAGTTATTGCGGGTTTTAGGTATGATGGGAAAAATATTGTCCCGCCGCCGCAACCTGAAGACAATTCAGACCAAGCTCTTACAGGCGCATATTTTAATGCGTGCGGAAGAGTTTATCGGAATGATTGTTTTCTGCGGATTGGGAGTATTTGTCCTTCTTTATATTTTTACCGGTTCTTTTCTTTTTTCCATGCCTTGTGGCCTGTTAGGGTTAAAACTTCCCTCTATGATTATAGAAATTAAGAAAAATAGAAGGACTGCTGCCCTTACGCAGCAGCTGCCTGAAGCGCTTTCCATCGTCTCCAGCGGCCTCAGATCCGGATTTAGTTTTCCCCAGGCCATGTCTGTGGTACAAAAGGAATTGGGGGTCCCTATCGGAGAAGAATTTGGCCGCGTGATCCTGGAAAATCGTATGGGCAAACCACTTGAGGAAGTACTTCATAACCTTGGGGAGAGAAATGACAGTGACGACCTCAAGCTTGTAATTACCGCACTGCTGATCCAGAAACAGGTCGGCGGAAACCTTGCCGAAATTCTTGATAATATTTCACAGACAATACGGGAACGTGTAAGGATTAAGGGAGAAATTAATACTCTTACAGCTCAGGGCAAATTGTCCGCATTAATAATTATTCTGCTACCCGTGGCTGTTGCCGCATTTTTAATGGTTATGAACCCTGATTACATGTTGTCACTTGTAAAGGAAACTATTGGATTGATTATGCTAGGCATTGCTGTGATCATGCAGTTCATGGGCATAATGATTATCCGCAAGATTATCACTATTGATGTATAATGTAAAGAGGGTGTAAAGATGTTACTGATCGTGAATATGCTGGCTTTTTCCACTGTTGTTTTGCTGGTCGTTTCCATTTATGAAGTGTTTTTTAACAGGCGGCAGATGTCGGAGAGGCTTTACCAAATAAAAAAAATAGATGAGAGCCCAAAAGAGGAAGATGCGCTTAAAAAGTCATTTTTCGAAAGAATGATTCAACCAGGTTACAAGAGTATTGGGAACGCATTGGGAAGCATTACTCCCAGAGAACTCCGCAGCAGTATCGAAAAAAAGATTATCTATGCTGGTAATCCCTGGAATATATCCTTTAACAGTTTTGTTTCTCTGCAGGCCCTCATGGCAGCAGTATTTGTCGTTTTGGTTCTGACAATATCCTGGCTGGCCAATTTAGAGGGAAAAAGCGTTTTTCTTCTAATTATTCTGGCTGTTATTGTGGGGGCAATGTTTCCCTATAACGTTATTAACTCTCGGGCTGTTAATCGCCAAAAGGAGATACAAAAAAACTTGCCCGATGTTCTTGACCTGCTGCTTGTCAGCGTAGAGGCCGGGTTGAGCTTTTCAATGTCATTAAAACGAGTTTCGGAACAGGAAATGGGCACCCTCAGTAAAGAATTTGCCCGGGGACTGGAAGAGATGCGCATGGGCAGAACCCGTGAAGAGGCCTTGCGTGGAATTGTAAAGCGTACAGGGGTTGCCGATTTGAGCAGTTTTATCAGCGCAGTAATCCAGTCTGAACAGCTTGGAAGCAACATCGCCAATACCCTCCGCATCCAGGCTACCACTATGCGGCAGAAACGCAGGCAGCGCGCCGAAGCGACAGCCATGAAGGCTCCTATCAAGATGCTCTTTCCCCTGGTTTTCTTTATTTTTCCCACCTTATTTGTAGTCCTGTTAGGCCCTGCATTTATTCAGATAATGAATGCATTTGGAGTCATGCTTTAGGAGGAATATTATGGTATCTGTCAAAAGAAACAGCCAAAAACTGCTACTTACTGCACTTATCATATTTCTTATTATATCTTGTACCATTACGCCTGTTCTACTGGCAGAGGAAATTCTCTCCGACGAAACACTTGCCATTGTGATGGTCATCGATGTTTCAGGAAGCATGCGCTATACTGATCCTCAGATGCTGCGGGAAACTGCCTCACGCATCTTTATAGATCTGCTCAGTCCGGAAGATTATCTGGGTGTTATTACTTTTGACCATGATGCCAATGTTGTAATCCCCCTGCAGCAGGTAGAGAGCGCCTCCAAAAAAGAACTTTTTAAGGAGACCCTTTCCCCGAGACTTCAACCACGGGGAAATACTGATTATTTAACGGCTCTGGAAGCGGCCTTTGGGCAGTTCAAAGGAACAGGCACTCAGGGCGCCCGCCCGGTTGTTGTGTTCCTTACAGATGGGGAACCGAATCCTGACCCGGCACGCCAGAGAATGGATCCCGCGTTTATGGTATCTTACATGGAATCCCTCTGGAACATAGTCGATGATTTTTCCCTTGCAGGTATCCCCATTTACACAGTTGCCTTCAGCGGCGAGATAGATCCTGAAATTGCCCGTAAAATCTCCCTGGATACAAAAGGGGACTCCTATATCCTGGAAGAACCGGGAGAGCTTCTTGTTTCCTTTTTTGAACTTCTGGGAAATTTGAAAAACCGCATGTTCCTTTTGGATAATACTTTCAATCTTCAGGCAGGCTCACCGGAGGCCTTTACGTTCCAGGTAAATGATTATACGCGTCAGGTGAATCTTATTGCAGTAAACCTCTTCACCGGAAAGTGTGAACTCTCCATCATCCCACCAAGTGGTGAGTCCGGTGAAATCGAGGTAATAGCTGTTTCTAACCATGAGAGCTACAGCATGGTTATCCTTTCCCAGCTTGAGAAGGAATATACTGGAAAATGGCAGGCTGTGGTTTCCGGAAGTGGTCCTGTAAACGTTTTGGGGGATATGGATCTGTATATCAAGGGTTGGCTGGAGGAACCTGTCTCCTCGTCACAACACCCTTTAAATGAATCCATTCATTTTAAAGTAAAAGTAACCGGCAGCGAATACCTGCACGATATGCCCTTTAAGGTGGAAATACAGCTGGCCAAGCCTGGCTTTGCCCCCGTATTCATACCCCTTACTGAGGATGGCAGCTATTATACCGGAGTCTATGACGACGTCGATGAGGTTGGCATTTACAAACTGGGGCTGCGCCTGTTTCTAGAGGGACAGCTTGTCAGTACTGCCTCGTCCAGATTATACGTAAGAACGCTTCCGTCGCTTAGTGCGGACTTCTGGACAGATCAAGGGTACCGCCTGGGAGAAGAGATTGTCGTAACCGGTTCCATGACAGCATCAGGAAAGAAACTGCAGGAAGGCCGCGAACTGAAAGTTGAGAATTTCAGCCTTCTTCTAAAATACGACGACGGGGCCAGGGATGTTATCCCCCTTTATGATCAGGGCAGTCAGGAGCATGGAGATATCAAGGCCGGTGATGGAGTATGGTCAAACCGTATTCTTTTTAAGAGGGAAGGGCCTGGCAAAGCTTCGCTGCTGGCTGTGGGCGAATACATGGCCAGCGTATTTACCCTCGAAAAAAATCTGGGGCCATTTGACGTATTTGCTCCGGGAAAAGTATCCATTACTATTCCTAATAGGGAACACTGGTCCCTTCCGGGGAAAAATCTCTCTTTAATCCTGGAAATACAAAGCGAATCCCCCTTCAAAGAAACCTTAATAATAGAACCGCAGCATCATTTAGGCCGTTTTACCCAGGAGAGGATCGTTCTTGAACCTTTTCAAAACACGACAATAAATCTGGGTTTAAACCTTTTTCGTAATCTAGATCCCGGGATTTACTCTATTCCGCTGGCTTTTTCTTTAGTAAATGACTTCACCGAACTGGAACCTTCACTGTTGGAATTGGAACTGGAGGTTTTATCTCTGGGAAAAGCTCTGCTGAGGTATTCCTCTGGAGTTATTGCACCTCTACTATACATCGCTGTGATAGCCTTAATCACATTTATCATTTTTTATGCTGTGGGTCTGCTGCTGTTTCTCTTATTCGTCTATCCAGGAAAGAAAATCAAAGGGATTCTACTCTACAACAAAACAGGGATCGCCGGGGATGAACTGCCCAAAAAAATAAAGCTCAGAAAGTTTAGAAAGGATGCCATTGTAATTTCTTTCAATAAGGATAATAAAACGGCAGATTATTATATTGAAGGAAGTGAGTTTAATTACGATATAATATTTAAGAATATAAATGGAAATCACTCACCGCTATTTATCAAGGGCTGGCAAGCTTTACTTAAGAAAAAAATGCCCGTTAAAACGGTAGTTTACTCTACCCAACCAGGGATTATGGAGTTTGAGGGGAAGATATTTACCAGGAAGGAACTCTTACACTCAGACAAATTTGAATCGGGAGGATTTAGTTTTCAGTATAACAGCCATATAAGGGGCTCCCAGCATAAGACAAATTATGCTGCAGATCTGGGTGCAGATATATTGGAAGGTAAAATATGATCAAAAAAGTAAAAGTGTTTAATTTCACAAGTAATAACATGATCCTTGACGAAGCGGAAATTGCAGACAGTTTCAACCTCCGCTTAAAAGGCCTCCTGGGCCGCAGTAGCCTTGCGCCTGGAAAAGGCCTGATCATCAGACCCTGCCGGTCAGTACACACCATGGGCATGCAGTTCCCCATCGACATAGCTTTCGTCGATAACGAAGACCGCATCTGCCACATAATTAAAAACATGCGCCCTTACAAAATAAGCCCGTGCATAAACAAATCAAGCTACATCATCGAAGCCCCATCCGGCACCTTCACATCTACCAGCACAGCAGTTGGCGACAAAGTGAAGCTGGAGGGGAAGCAGAAGTCAGAAGCCTGAAAAACAGAATTCAGCAACCAGAATTCAGTAGTCAGGAGTCAGAATAAGGGAAAAGACAAAAGGAAGCATGGAACCGAAGGGAGGCTGGGGGACGGTTCGAGCGTCCCCGTAGCGCAGCGAAGGGCCGAGCTCCGGGGGAAGACGATGGAACCGTCCCCCTGTCTCAGCCCCGAGGAAAGACAACAGAACCGTCCCCCTGTCTTTTTTCCTTAGCTAATGGGGAAGACGATGGAACCGTCCCCCTGTCTCCGGACC
>JAUSPO010000182.1 GCA_030656575.1 Bacillota bacterium | reverse complement strand
TACCTGCAAAGACAAAGGTTTGCTGGACTCTTTCTTTTCCCTGGTCAGGACTTTGGCCTGTGCCTTAAGCTTGGCTATAACATCCGGGTCTTCAGCCACCATGCGCTCATAGTTACCCAGGGTCTTTATGACCTTTGTTGCTTTCTTGTTCGTACCAGGGATGCGTTTATCTTCCCTGAACTGGATGACTTTGGCCTTTCCGGAACCAGTTACGGCTACATACATATAAACCTCCAGGGGAACAAGATTGCTCCTGGAGCTATTATACCAAATGTGGTAGGCTTTGACAAGGTAAAAACAGGACATAACAGGACAAAATATATTTAATTTTTATTGCAAAGAAAAACCTGCAAACCGCCTGTTTCCAAGCGTTTCGGGCTTTTGAGAAGGGGTTTATTCGAGCTTTATCTCATAAAGTCAGGAGGGCAAAACCATTGCCCAGAATCGAAAAGCCAGGTACCTGTATTTTATAGAAGAGACTTTTGAAGCGGGTATCGCTTTACAGGGTACTGAGGTGAAGTCGATCCGTGCGGGAAGGGTTAATCTGAAAGATACCTATGCCCGCGTTGATAATGGAGAGCTCTTTATTTACAATATGCATATCAGCCCTTATGAAGCAGGTAATCGTTTTAATCATGATCCGCTGCGTGTCCGAAAGGCACTCATGCACCGCCGTGAGATTAACAGGTTGTTGGGGTACGTTAAGGAAAAAGGTTATACCTTGGTTCCTCTCAGTATTTACTTTAAAAATAGTAAAATAAAAGTTGAACTGGCCCTCGTCAGAGGTAAAAAAGACTTTGATAAGAGGCACAGTATCGCTGAAAGAGATGCCAAACGAGACATGGAAAGAGTTTTTAAAGAAAAGAGTTTTGACTCATAGGTGAATAAATCATGGGGGTGTAATGGGTTCGACGGGGGTAGAAGTAGCAAGAGAAGCGGGCCCAGGACCATGGCCTGGTAAAACATGGAACGGCTTAACTGCCAACGATAATTACGCATTAGCTGCTTAATTAAGTAGCTCGTCCACCTTTTCTTCTCCTGCGGGAAGAGCCAGTGGGCGTCATAACAGCAGGATACCTGTTCTGGAGGCTGCTCCTCCTTCAGCCCGGGGAAATTAATTGGAGATAGCGGTCATGGCATCCCGCCCTGAAGAGGCCATGTCGCGAAACTAAATTCGGGGCTACGCTCGTAGATGCTCTTGTGTCTTTGCTTTCGGACGCGGGTTCGATTCCCGCCACCTCCACCAAACAGTAAGTAAACCCAAGCCGGAATATATGGCTTGGGTTTTTTGTATTAAAGTATTTTATCTTGCATAAGGCAGTTTTATTTGCTAACTGGTTTTACGTGCTTACGAAGCCAGTTTATTAATTGTTCTTCAGAAATGCTGCTGTCTGCAACGTTAAGCATTATATCTACAACTTCAGGTTCTGTTACGTCAATTTCATATCCGTTCATGCTATATGCTATTGCAAAAGCTAAGCGATGAAACATTATAATTTTCATTCTTTAGATACACTTCAATTAAGTTCCGCAATAGACTGCTCATCAACCACCACTAAAATATTTATATTAAGGGGAAAGTCTGGTTCTCCATACATAAAACTATTTTTTCTACTTTCTCTCAATCCACCATCACCGAGCGAGCATTCAGGAGGATACCCATCCGCATGTGTATACAGCAGGTTTCGAAGAGTGTCCAAAGCTCAAGAGTGATTAGCCTCGATAAGATACTTTGACGTGGTCGAAGCGTACTCTTTGGTGAGAAACCGCCAAAAGAGGAGGGAATTACAACTGTGCTAGTGTAACGGTACCTTGCCTCAGAGATCCGTTAACACCCAGCTCGGCTGCCACCCTTGAAGGCTGGCTCTCCATTCTTCTCAACCCGCCGCACAAATCTTTTTACTGTATATTCAATCAGGACCTGGCATCGAGGCCCAACAATTCACGGCCTATAGTCAATTTGTGCATCTCCCTTGTGCCCCCAAGAATAGTCGTAAGAATGGCATCGCGATAGTGTCGGGCTACGGGATAATCATCGGTACAGCCATAGGCTCCGTGCACACGAACAGCTTGCTCTGAAGCTTTTACGGCCAGATCACTTGCCAGAATCTTGGCGGCTGAAAGTTCTTTGGCATGAGGAAGATTCTTGCTTTTCAAATCAGCCGCATAGTATACCTGCCAGCGGACTGCCATGAGCTCCGCGGCCAGGCTTGCTATGGTATCCTGTATCATCTGGTATGAGCCAATGGGCTTCCCAAATTGAGAACGTTCTTTTGCAAATTTTATACACGCATCCAGACAGCATTGTGTCATACCAAGAGCTCCGGCAGCAATAAAAAGACGGGCGGAATCAATTCCGTGAAGAGAGACATTAAGGCCCCGGCCCACCTTATTTATGAGATTTTCCCTGGGCACCCGGCAATCCAGGAAACCGAGGTTACACAGGTCTCCGGCCAGATCACCGATCATACTGATAGGGTGGCTCGAAAAACCGGGAGTATTTGCGTCAACCGCAATAAGGGCAGTCCCCTTCCACCCCAAACTTTTATCTGTTTGGCAAAGTACCAGGACTGTATCTGCTGTACCGCCGGTGGTGATAAAGTTTTTTGTACCATTAATAACCCATTCATCTCTAACCAGTTCAGCCTTGGTTTCTATGGCTCCGGCATCGCTGCCTGCAGCAGGCTCTACTGCTCCCACAGCTATAATGGTCTCTCCACGACATAGCGGGGGAAGATATTTTTGCTTTTGCTCTTCGCTTGCGCCCAGGTAAAGGATAGTTGCGGCTAAAACGCTGTGACCTAAAGCATTAAGGGTCTGCGACCAGCTTACGTAGCTTAGTTGTTCCCAGATGATAGCCGCTGCAGTATAGTCATATCCCGCACCCCCATATTGCTCCGGAATATGTATTCCCAGCATTCCCAGTTCGCCCATTTTTTTTGTAAGATCATGATTTACCTTGCGCTGCTCCTCATACTCCCGAATTGTGGGTAACATCTCGTTTAGAGCAAATTTTCTTGCATTATCCTGAAGCATCTTTTGTTCTTCAGTTAGACTAAAATTCATGTATATATCCTCCTCTCACTTATTTAATGCCGATTTATCCCCGGTGGAATAAAATATTTATGTTCCGGATTGAAACTAACTGCGGCCTTTCAAGTCAGTTGATCCTAAAGGGGGATATTTCCATGCCGCTTGGGAACCGTAGCAATTTTTTTATTTTGTATAAACCTGAGAGATTGAATAAGCGTTCGTCTGGTCTCTCTGGGTTCAATGATGTCATGTATATATGTCACTTCTGATGCCAGGGCCATGGGATCGGTATACTGGGCTTTATATTCCTGAACCTTCTGGGACTTGAAAGCTTCAGGATCAGAAGCATTCTTGATCTCATCTCTATAGAATAATGCCACTGCCTGTTCGGCTCCCATGGCGCCAACTTCGGCAATTGGCCAGGCAAATATCAGGTCTGTCCCGAATCCTGGCAATATACCCATACCCAGAGCTGCCCCGCCGTATACCTTTCTCATTAGAATGGCAATCTTTGGAACGGTTGCTTCGGATAACGCATAGAGTACTTTTGCCCCATGCCGAATAATTCCCGCATATTCCTGGTTTTTGCCGGGCAAATACCCCGGAGTATCCACAAGGAGTATGATTGGAATATTGAAGGCATCACAGAAGCGGATAAATCTTGCCTGTTTGTCGGCACTGTCAACACTCATGCAGCCTGCTCGTACCATGGGCTGATTAGCTACAATTCCAACAGAATTCCCTCCCAGTCTTGCGAAGCCGACGATCATCTCACCGGCAAATTCACGCTTGACCTCGAGAAATTCGCCTCCGTCCACGATGTCATTGATAACAAGGTGCATATCATACCCCTTGGTAGGTTGTTCCGGAACGATATTTTCCAGTGTCTCTGTAAAACGATCCGGGGAATCTCCAGTGTCCATATGAGCCGGTTTTTCTCTCCAATTTGAGGGAAGATAAGACAGGAGCCTGCGTATTTCCTTCATGCAATCGGATTCACTTTTAACCCTGAAATCGCTAACACCTGATATCTGGCAATGAACTTTTGCTCCTCCCAGGTCTTCCATGCTTATGTCCTCGCCCAGTACCGACTTGACGACTCTCGGACCTGTTATAAACATATGGGATAAACCGTCTACCATGAATATAAAGTCGGTTAGGGCCGGTGAGTACACGGATCCCCCGGTGCAATTACCTAGAATGGCAGAAATCTGTGGTATGGCCCCGGAGCAACGTGTATTAATGTAAAATACCACTCCGCCATACTTTTCATCACTGACCCGGTACGGATCATCACTGCCGGCTAGCTCTGGCCTGATAACCCGTGCCCCGGGAGAATCATTAAGGCCGATCAGGGGTACGCCCATATCCAGGGCCATTTCATGAATCTTATATAACTTTCTCCCATGATAATAACCCTGAGATCCTCCAAACACAGTTGCATCTTGGGCAAAGACACATACAGTTCTCTTGTCTATTGTACCATGCCCGATCACGATACCGTCACCGGGTGCGCCAATTTTATGTTTAATTAACATGTTGAATTCATGAAAACTGTCAGGATCCAGAAGCAGATTGATTCTTTCGCGAGCAGTCAGTTTACCCTTTTCATGCTCTTTGGCCATCT
>JAUSPO010000058.1 GCA_030656575.1 Bacillota bacterium | reverse complement strand
TTTGTTTTAGGGTTGCTCCAGTAACAATTCCAGCATCAGAAATTAAGACTACAGATTTCTTAACCCCTTTAGCCCCATCATCACCAATCACAACAGCGTTAGCATCTATGGCGACAGCAGCGGTTACAACCAAGCTCCCTTTAACAGAAGGATGTCCGCCTGCGGTTGCCCCATCGTGGACAACTACAACATCCTTATCAGTATCTACGGTTACTTCGCCTACAACTCCTGTGAATGAACCATGTTCAGCGGTTGTTCCTCTTCTTGATTGTAATTGTGTTGCCATAAAATCACCTCTCTTATATTATTTGTCCTAAATCAATAGAACTTGAACCTTGTACTAAATCATATCTATAATCTGGTATCCTTTCAAGACTAAAAACTGCCGATACGTCCAATAATCCCCAATCAGAAGGATTTGTTATTGATGTTAATTCTGCATTTGGGCCTTTAATGAGATATGTTGCGATATTGTTATATATCCCTTGGGTATCTGCTTTCAGGGCGGTAGTATTGGTCTCCGCCGTTTCAGCGGCTGTTTTGGCTGTTTCGGATGATACTACATCGGCATGGGTCAATACCACGTCTGCGGCTGTAGAGGTTGCGTCTAAGGCAGTTTGGGTCGCATCGGCTTCTGCGTTTGTTTCTGCTAATTCTGCGGCTGTCTTAGCTGCTTGTGCGGCTTCGGCATAAGTCTGTGCATTACTGATTTCATTTGTACTCGGCCCCATTACAAGACTATCACCACCGCTGTTGACAACAATAGCTTTACTGGCTACCAAATCAGCTAAAGGAGGCCCTTCATCAAATCCTGTCTTCCCTGCATTTACTAATAATAAACTATTCTCAGTTGATAAAGCAGGTAAAGTCGGCCCCATTTCTAAACCATCACCGCTATTCTTAACCTTAACAACCGCAGCTGCTGTAAGTTCTGGAAATTCAACATCTTCTTCACTCGAACTTGCTTTAAACTTAACGGCTCTACCCAATGCTTCATCGTGCTGTTGAGCTATTTTAGTAAGTTTATCCGACATATTTTCGATAGCTTGTGAAGAATAAGACCCGCCATAAATCAGGTCTGTTTCTTGATCTAAGTCTATATCAATAGTTATCAGAAGTTTCTCCCCAATAGCAGGAGCGATAGAAAGAGTAACTTTCCCGCCACTACTAAGAGAACCTGTAACAGCATAATCAGTTGTTTCTGTCAGCGTTGTTTCAACACCGGCTGATGATACAAGAATAGCTTTAATATCGGCAGTTTGGAATATTTGGAATGTAAAATCAAAAGCTACTGTTGCTCCGTCTCCATCGTATATTACTTTATTGGTTTCTGCTGATACTGTCATTTCATTTCCTTTTTAATGATTTTACTTTGATGTATTAATGATTCGTTTAAGCAAGAGTTACCCCTTCAGCTTGTCGATACATGGAATAAAGTCTGAAATTTGTAATCGAAGCTGTATGATCCGCATTATAACCATACGCGTATATTTGACATAAATCTCCAGGTGCCCAACTACTGATATCTTCAGAGAATTCCGTAACCCCCGATTCTGACCTGCTTTGTTGTGCTCCGACAGCTACTCCGTTTCGATAAATTCGTCCATAAACAGCAGCAGTACCAGCCCCGTTTTTTTTAAGCGTGAATCTAATACGTAGTGCTCCTATTCGTGCTACGACTATTTCTTTCACCTTTGTCCATGTTCGAACGCTGATTATCGCACTCTCGGCGTCGTTCGATATAATAAGTGCATCTCCTACTGCATAGTTAAGTTTCCTTTGAGTAACACTTGCATCAAGCGGTGTTCTTTCATCGCTTAATCTCGCATCGCTATTTGAAACTGCCTGAGTCGCCCCTGTTCCAAGTGTTCTAAGCCCTGCTATGCCTGCTGCGGGATCTTTGACTGAATCGTTGATCATTATCCCTATAATTTCGCTGTTTGCAATTTCGGTGTTTATTGCAATTTTCCAGCCTGTTCCATCTACAACATACCAAACCATATTATTCTGACGTCTTAAAAAATGAGAGCTTACACCGTCTATCGTTTCTGCACCGTTAGGTGTTGATTCAACATAATTAGCACTGGCGTCTATCTTTTTAATCCCTATACAAAATCCGTTCCATAATGTAGCCACCGCTGGTAAGGTAATTGCTATATTCCCCGCTGTAGCATCGACTGGTATCAACATTCCATCATCAGTTGATAGAATGGTATAGGCTGCTGTCTTAGCTACCGTTAAAACACGACTCATGGGCGTCTGGAGGGTCTTTCTTGCGGTATAAGCATTAGCATCGTCCATCAGGGTCTTAATAAAGGCGGTTAATCCTAAAGTAGTCAAAGCTGTCGAAGCATTAATATCATCGAGTAATGTTTTGGCATAATCAGTTACAACAAGCCCTGTAGCCTCTATACTCTCAGCCCATGCAAGAGTTACTCCATCAGGACTATAAAGCCAGCGTCCGCTAACAGGGTCTGGTACTGTAAGGTTTGATAAAGCTGATACGGGACTTAATATAAGTGATCGTCTTATTGCATCGTTTAATTGCTGACATATTTTAGTAAGCCTGTCTGACATTTGTTCAAGGCTTCGTGATGAATATTGCCCGCCATAAGCAAGGTCTATTCCTTGTTCAAAGGCAAGGTTGAGCAAGATAGTTATAGTATACCCATCTGGATAGGCATACGAAGTCATTACACCATCGATTTCTTTAACTGTGGATACCATCCCGCCGGATTCAAACTTTCCATTCTCACCAATTACTGTGTAATCTGTAGTAATGGCAAGGATTGTTTCGTTACTGCCTGAATCGGTAGCTATAACTTTTATGTCATCTTTTGCGAATATCTTAAATGTAAACGCAAAGTCTGTTACAATTCCGTTGCAGGCGTGAATTACTCTAACATTTTCGGCTGATATTGTCATTTTTCACGTTCCTTAAATGGTGCTTTTATTATTGCTTTAGGTGTTCTATATGGAATTCCTTTTGTCATTAAGAAAAACTCAATAGACTTATCTATAAACTTTTCAGCGTTTTTGGCTCGTTTATGGTCTGGCCCCAACATAGTGTTTAACCCATGAGTAGCTGCATCTGTAAAAACTTCACCAACTCGATGTAATGGGATTTCAGGGTCTCTGCCTACAAAAGTTCCTCTTTCTAATTTATTAATAACAGAACTTGCAACATCTCTTAATCCGAAAACATACGATGTCCATATCCTTAAAATCCTTCCAACGGTCCATGGTGCTTGTTTTCTTTTTAATAAATAATCTCTTAAATCATCTCGTGCTAATATCGCTAAAGTATTTAAAACAAATACCCCGAATAAAGACATGGCAAGAGCATTGTAAGATTCTTGTGTTTTCTCTCTTTGGGCGTTTATAGCGGCTCTTTCAATTAAGTTTCTCGCTCCACTTATATAAGCCCCAAACATTGTTATCATTTGATAAGGCGCAGGTCCCCTTGATAAATACGATCTGTGTTCCGGTGAGAACATTGGTTGAGTTCTTTCCGTACACCATCTTGCAAAATCATAAGCTAATCCTAATTTTTCATCTGGTGTTAATCCTGCAATTTCAGAATCTTGCATATCTAAAGCCATCTTTACAGAAGTTGACATTTTACCTGCTTCAAACTCATCTAAAACCTGTAATACAGCCCCTTGCATTCCGGGAACTACAGCAACCAAATCCGCCGCCTTAAGGCCTTTCATGCCCCAACTTACAAGATTTTTTTCGTCGAATAATTTCTTTTGCTCTAAAGCCTTAACAGCATCCATTACATCTCTTTCATATCCGTATCTAACCCTTTCTCTAAACTCAGGGTCATATCGCATATGCCGTTCAAAAACCTCTTTTGGATTAGATAAGGCTTCTTGAACTCCTCTAAAGTAATATTCCGGCTTAATATATGTCATATATAACACAGAAGAAGGTATTTGAATTACATAAGAAAAAGGATTATATCCTAATATTGATGTGGTGAGTTTGTTTTTAATTCCTAAAAGCCATCTCCCCATTTGAGAATGCCCCTGATTCTGACCGGCTATGTCTTTTAGTGCTTGTTCAATATTCTTCCAAATCTCAAGACCGTTATCATACCGTTTAATTAATTCGTTCTTAAACTGATGTTTGCCATAAAGAAGTTTAGATGCTTCTCTCAAAGGGATTTCAAGCCCAACATACTTAGAAGCTACATCACGAGCTTTATTTAAATCGTAAGTTAAAGGATTGAGATAAATAGCTTTTTCTGATTTTACCCTTTCTATTAATTGCCCTTTTTTTAATCCTATTCTAATAACTTGGTCTTTTAATAAAACAGGTTCTTCACCTATATCTATATCTCCGATTTCAGAAGGCATAACTTCAATAGGATGATAAAGCCCTTCTACTTGTTTTAGAGAAAACATATTTACATCAAGATAAACCTCAGCTTGTTCTTTGAATAAATAATCAAAGTACCCAACTTTTTCCGGCATTTTAGCGTATTCTAATTCAGCTTCAGTTAAACTATCGAGTGTTTTTTCTAATGATTCTACCGTTACTTTTTGAACATCTAACGGTCTGGATGAAAATTTAAATCCTACCCCACCATCTAACAAGTGCCTTAAATTATTAGCATGTTGAGCATGTCTCCACAAAGCAGCTCTTTCATCTCTTATTAATTCCATCCCACCTTCGGGATGTACAATTTCTGTTTTCCACTTTAACAAATCATCTATTTTGTGTTTTTTCTGGAAGGCATCATAATTTAAAAGGTCTTCTGCTGCTTGGTTAACTCTATATTTTGTTATCACCCCTTCCTTAACACCTGTCCATAATACTTTATAGGGTGTAGAGTTTATCCCAACTAACTTTTCAAGAACTGTGTTATAATGTTGCTGTTGA
>JAUSPO010000175.1 GCA_030656575.1 Bacillota bacterium | reverse complement strand
CCTAAATAACAGCCATTACCATAAAGTTAATGCCTAATGATATGGCTTATTTACCCACAGTATACCATATTTATGGTTGTTTATCAAGAACTATATATATTGCCACTATGATGCAAAGAACTTATGTGTCACGGTACTAGTGATCATCATTTTTTAATTCAATCCCATCGGTCTAGTCGGTTCTACCTAGTCGGTTCTACGGGTTCCGGGTCTTCCTCCGGATCTGGTTTATTAATATTAACCTTAAAGGATGCTATTCCATCAGTATACCCGTTCTTTTTTGCGGTGATAGTTACAGTTGCCTCACCTTCTGCTTTACCTGTAACGGTAACAATATTTCCTGTTACGGAGACGACAGCTACATTAGGATTGCTGGATGTAGCTGTTATCGCTGTATCTGTTGGAGAAGTGCCGATGGTTCTCTTCGCTGATTCATTGATGTTGACAGTTAAAGAATTTCCAGCAATTACGGTAACCTGCTGGACTGCTTTTACGCTAACCTTAAAGCTTGCTGTTCCATCATTATATCCGTTCTTTTTAGCGGTAACAGTTATAGTTGCTTCGCCTTCTGCTATACCTGTAACTGTAACAGTATTTCCTGATACGGAGACGACAGCCACATTAGGATTACTGCACCTGGCACTTATAGCTGCATCAGTTGGAGAAGTGCTGACGGTTCTCTTTGCTGATTCATCGATATTAACAGTTAAAGAATTTACAGCATTTACAGTCACCTGCTGCTGGACCGGTGCCTTGACGGAAACTGTGAATCTGGCTGAGGCATCATTATATCCGTCTTTTTTGGCGATAATGGTTATAACTGCCTGTCCTTCTGCGTTACCTGTAACAGTAACGGTATTTCCTTCTACGGAGACGGCAGCCACATTGGTATTACTGGATCTAGCGGTTATAGATGCATCATCCGGTAAGGTGGTAATAGTTCTTGTTTCTGTCTCTCCCCGGGTAATTGTTATATTTCTTATACTGTAAATGATTACTGCTGTTTCCGGTAAAAGGTTTTCCTCCTCATCCTCTTCTTCTTCTTCTTCTTCTTCTTCTTCCTCCAATACATTGGAAAATTCGATGCCTTCAATGACTGCTGATACATTTTCCCCCAGATTTATTTCAGATGGGGTCATTTCTATTTCCGATCCTGTAGCGTTAATGTTCGCTGAATCAATAGATCCCTTTCCTTTAATTATAGCTGTGCCGTCCAGTTGTAATTGCATTATAGAGACATTTTCTGAAAGATAGAGATTTGCATTGGATACATTTTCAGATACATGCAGATTTTCTACGCTGCCGTTTAATAATCTAACTCGGGCGTTTTCTTTCAATATAACAATACTGTTAAAGCTGCCGGATAGTTGAACTTCATGAGATGTATTCACATAGAGGGTAGAAAAGCTGATACCGTAATCGTTAAAGTCTTCTATTATGGCTCCGCTTTCCAGGTATACGGTTTTCACTTTTGTATTACCCTGGGCGACCATTCTTACCCTGCTGCCTGTTTTTTTAATTACTACATTTTCAAGGGAGCAGTCCTCTACGGTAACACTGTTTTCTCCCCCTCCGTTGACCTGCATTGTACCTTGGACAGTCACATTTTTCAACCTAACGCTGCCTTCTCCAATGGATGAGGATAGGTATAGATTCCCAGGGATTAAAGTATTTTGAAGTGTAACTCCATCCGCACAGATGATAGCATAGTCCATTATTTCTTCACCGCTTTGGGGCCCATAGGTTCCAGCTGCGTGTATTTCCAAAGGGTCAGATGAAGTATTAACGTTTATGTATTTGTTCAATAAAACTCCCGCAAATAAAATCAATAAAAACAACATTATAATAATTAGTATAACAGTTATTTTTTTCATAGCCTTATAATGTACTCCTTTTTTTTTCTATTAGTAATTTTCTGCAAACATTTAATTAATCCTGCAATTTATTTTAAAGAAGCAGGAATTATTAGATTTTGGTTTAATAAATATAAGGTTAAAGTAAAGTTAAAGATATTTTGTTGATTAATCGATTTACATGTGCGAAATATTTAAGGGTAATATTTCTGTTATTTCCAAAAATTTTAAAAATTATCTAATGTATTTTGGCAGGAAATTTTATCTATTCCTAGAATACATAATAGGTAATGTCTAACGAGAGGAAACCTTGCCGAAAGGTGGGGGCTTTTTACAAAGGCGTATAGGGGTGGCAATTTGGTCTATATCGATTTGCACGCGCATATCCTTCCCGGTTTGGACGATGGACCCCAGACCCTGGAAGAATCTCTGAAAATGGCCCGAATGGCTCTAAGTCAGGGATTTAATAAAGTGGTGGCCACTCCTCACGTGGTTGAAGGGATTTATGAGAATAAAAAGGAACTCATCTTGGAAAAAACCCGGGAATTACAAGAGTCTTTAAAAAGAGAAAACATTCCGCTGGAAGTAATGCCCGGATCGGAAATACATATATCCGATAACATTCTTAAGCTTTGGGAGAAGGATCAGCTGTTAACCATTAATAATTCCGGTAAATATATCTTGTTAGAACTCCCTCATTTTCAGCCGATTCCCCTCAACCTGAAAGAACTGATTTTCACTCTTTCTTTAAAAGGTGTAAGGACTATCATTCCTCATCCGGAAAGAAACATCAGCATCCAGGCAGATCCCAATATTCTTATTCCTCTGATTGGGCAGGGAGCTTTGATTCAATGCACGCTATCCAGCATAAACGGTCATTTTGGAGAGAAAGTGCAGAAGACAGTAGAGATTCTTATTCGCCACCGCATGGTACACCTCCTGGCTACCGATATGCACAATACAGGAGGGAGACTAAAGGACGTTGTCCGTACCATGAAAAGGGCAGAGGGACTTATGGGGAAAGAGGTAATTAGGCCTATGATTACCTCTTTCCCCGAACTTATTTTAAAGGGGAGGGCAATAGAAACCCCTGAACCCCGGTATTACCAACCTCAAAACCCGGTAGGAGTTTTGCGGAGCCTTTTTCAGAGATTATTTACCCCTGGAGGGCAGGATAAAAGCCGAGGGATGTAAAGGAGTTAGACATGGAAGAGAATTTGACTCAAGAGATTGATATACGAGATATTTTTAGAATCCTTAATAAAAGGATAAAAATCCTGATTATTATTCCCCTTTTGGCGGTTATTGTAAGCGGTCTGGTCAGTTACTTTTACCTGACTCCTATGTATATGTCCTCCACCACCATGATGCTGTGGAAGGAGCATGGCGGCGGTGAGGTAGTGTATCAGGACATCCAGTTCAACCGACAGTTGGTCAGGACCTATCAGGAGATTGCCAAAAGCCGACTGGTGGCAGAGGAGACCATAAAAAGGCTGAACATGACTTTAACTGCTGGTCAACTCAGCCAAAAGATAGAAGTTTCACTGGTGAGGGACACGGAGGTCATTTCTATCAGTGTTACCGACAGCAGTCCTGAAAGGGCTGCGATTATTGCCAATGCAGTGGCAGATGTTTTCCAGGAACAGGTGCCAAAGATGATTAAAATGGATAATATTAAAATAATAGATGCGGCTTTTCCTGATTACAGTCCAATTGCTCCCCGTCCCCGGTTAAACATGGCGGTGGCGGGGGTCCTGGGAGTGATGGTGGCCGTTGGCCTGGCTTTCATCCTGGAGTACCTGGATGATACGGTGAAGACGCCCGAGGAAGTGCACCGCCTTCTGGGACTGAATGTCTTAGGAACAATCCCCATACTGAATGAGAAAGATTGAGGGTAAAACATGTTTGATAATAGCTTGCACAAAAAACTGGTAACCTATAGGGCCACAAGCCCTTTGGCAGAAGCTTTCCGGACCTTAAAAATCAATATTCAATTTTCCAGCATTGATAAAGAAATTCAGACCCTGCTGATTACCAGCAGTCAGCCTAGAGAAGGGAAAAGTTCTACCGCCTGTAACCTGGCTCTTACCATGGCCCGAGCTGGTACTAATATCCTTCTTGTGGACGGGGATTTGAGAAAGCCCACCGTTCATAAGCAATTTAATATTTCTAATACTGTGGGGCTTACCAACCTGGTCATTGATGATACACAGAAAATAGGAAATGTAGCCCAGAGAATTATGGACAACCTGACCGTTTTGACCAGCGGTCCCATCCCCCCAAATCCCACTGAACTTCTGCAAACCAAGAAGATGAAAGGGCTGTTGGAAGAACTGAAGAAACATTTTGAGATGATTGTCATTGATTCTTCCCCGGTTATGGCCGCGGCAGATGCCTCCGTTCTGTCCATATTAGTGGACGGAACTATTATGGTCTTGGGTTACGGCGACAGCAGCAGGGAAGTAGTTGTAAAGGCCAAAGAACAGTTGGACATGGTAAAAGCCAACATTCTGGGAGTGGTAATAAACAAGGTTCCCCTGAATGGACAGGGGCACTACTATTATTACTACTATGGTGAGGGTAAGTCCAAACAGCGGGAAAAGACCGGTTTTCTTAATGAATTAATGGGAAAGCTTGGAAGAAAGAAAAAATAAGGGGAGAGATTTTTTTGGGCCATCCCGATAGGAAAAAATTACGGGAGAAAAAGAAAAAAATAAAACAAGAGAACCTTAAAAGAAGGAGTTATTTGGGGGTTTTAGATTTAACCCCGTATAACGCGGTTAAAAAATTGAAGGGCAAAAAAGATTCAATCGTATATAAGTAGCACTACAGCGTGAAATATTTATAGACAATTTTTCCAATCTATGTTACAGTAGTCCTGAGGGGCCAAAGGGCGCTGTATATCCTTCCTTCTGTAAATGCTACAAAAAAACGGCTTTTACAGGACA
>JAUSPO010000174.1 GCA_030656575.1 Bacillota bacterium | reverse complement strand
AGTCCTTATGCGCCAGATGCACGTCAGCGCATGATCTATTTACGTAACCAGTTAGCTGAAGCAGAACTGCATGTAGCTCGCTACTATGAAACACGTGGCGCAAATGTTGCTGCCTTAAATCGTGCGCGCTGGGTAGTGGAGAACTACTCGGAAAGTACTGCTGTGCCAGAAGCGCTTAAGCTCATGATTAAGCATTACAAAGCACTCGGCATGAATGATCTGGCAGAGCAAGCGCAAGCGCTACTGCCCGCCAAAAAGCCTAAATCTTAAAAGTTTGGCTATTGCTCACCCTGCTTTGGCGTTTGACGCCTTAGGGTGAGCAACTGCCTCGACCGGTTTATATTGCGCCGGCTTTTTCTTCAGACGCTTCTGCAACAGCCTTTGCTGCGCCTCGCCCCCCAGTCTCGCAAACACATCCGTCCCTTTCGGCAGTACCAAACGGGTGGCTTCTGCTGCCAAAATGGGCGGAATCAACGTCAGCGGAAACCATGCCCAACAGCGATTAGAAGGCAGCCCTAAACGCTGATAACTTTTAGCGCCCAAAAATAGCCGTGACACGCCATTATGAGCACGCACATGTGCTTCCGCTAACCAGCCCTGCCAACCCTGCTGGCCAAATTGCTCATAAGGCTCATTCATTAGCGCTATGGCTAAGGCTTTGGTGTCTTCATCCGGTGCGGGTTGGGACATCAACACAGCATACAAATAACGCATACCCTCTGCTTCAGATGTCACCAAAATTGTTTCATCGATGCCCATCAAATAGCCCACATAACGCCACAAATGCATAATGCCGTCACGCTCTTGCCGACTAAAACGCACCCCTAAACTGGCTAGAACCGTTATAAATACTAGCGAAAACGCCAAGTTAGTGGCCAGCATATCGCCTTGATTGATGGGCACACCCCACTGGGCATCAGACCAATCCGGATGTTTATGAATACGATGTCTCAACACACCATGCATCATGCGCACATGCAAAGCGCTGCGAAAGCCAGGTGCGTTACGTGCGAGTCCATTCTCTCGCGTTACATCTACCCAAAAAGCACGTGTCTCGGTGGCACGACGCGCTGCACCACCCTGTAATGCACCGGTAAACATCAGTGGCTTATTAATGGCAGCATTGCCATAACCGCCCATTAAAGCCACATCACGCAACGCCAAACTGCCTAACGGCCCTACCCGGCGTAACGCTTTTGCACCGACATCTAGCAGTGTCGGATCTAGCCACAACGGGGTTTTCTCAACTTGCGCCATCATCGCCACCAGCTCGGGCGCTGGGTTTTTAATACTAGCAATACCTTGCTCGATAGCTTGGTTTAACTGCTGATGTGCTGTTTGCCAGCCAGCGCGCTCAAACCAATTTGCCAAATCATCCGCGACTGGATCGCCCTGCATCAGCAACGCGCCACAGCGCTGAACATAGGCTTCGTCAGGCAAACTAAATGCAGTACGAGAGAGCAGACGAAAACGCTTAGCTTCAGCCGGCGCCTTAGTTTTCCACTGAAATCGCTGTGGAATGGCGAGCATTATCGAAGACATGATGATCACCGTCGTTAAGAGCTGACTTCAGTTATAGCATTCTAAGGCAAATGCCAATTACCCCGGATTAACAAGAGCTGAGCCAAAATTGACAGCTTTCATTTCCTAAGTAATTGTCGCTTCAGCCGAATACGCATGGGCTCTACGACTGCGCTCATTTTTAAATCCTCAGTTAACCCAACGAATACCAGCTCACCTTCGGTATTTATTTGTGGTGAGCCAATTAAAGCTTGGGTACTTTCAATAGTTTCTGGCTGGGTTAGGCTCAAGTTGTTGCGCCATGGGATTCGACGGATGCGGGTCTGCTCCACCATGGGAGCGCAAGCCTCTTGCTGAGTTTGTACACCTGAAACCATGATGAGCTGATGCTGAAACCAACGTATCGGCTGACGAATCTGTTCATTAGTTGGCAGCTCAAAACGCCAGCTCGGACTTTGTGTTGGCCACTGCGGTAGGTTACTTAATGACAACTCCAGCTGGCTGTCCTCAGCAAGTTCATCACTAAACACCAGCACTTGCTGCTGCTCATTAACTGAGGCTGTTATTAACGCAATAAGCGGCGCATGACCGGCTAACACCGCCGACAACGATAGGCTATTGGCATCCTGCAGAGTGATGTCAATTGCCTGCAACTGAGCAATTTTCTCTAAACGTGGCAACTTGTTGGCACCCGTACTTAAGCGCCACAACTGCCCAAGTGAATCTAAGCCATAACTACGAACACGCCCATCTATAAGCGTCACACTGGACCACGGCGACAACCACGCGCCTTTTAGATCTGCATAGCTTTGGCTGTCCGCAGACCATATAAGCTCACCACGATGTAAATCATAAAGCTGCAGTGTTGACTGTGGCTTTTCTGGCCCGGCTGCGAGCAGCAGAAAAGGGCTTTGTGCTGTCGTCGAAATCAGCGACACACTGCTCCACTCACCTTCATGCACCTGCAGTGCCAACTTGGGTGCTAGGACTTGAGTGATATCCAACACCAGCAACTCACCAGCGATTAAACCTATTAAATAACGCGATTGGGAATGCAGTGCGGCCACTTCATTGCTGGGCCACAACAACCAATCACTGGCTGAAAGCTCAGCGGCATAGGGAGTTGTAAGTTTCTGCTTTACTCGCTGCCGATGCGCTGCCAAACGTGTAGGTAACCACGTCCACAATACCTGCCCTGTTTCAGCAGAGACCAATTTAACGCGACCAATGGCATCAGGCCAAAACAGATACTGAGCAAACTCACTGGCGCGATAATAAATCGTCGTGCCAGCTGCAACACCCCAGTCAAAGCTTTGCTCTGTAGCTTGTAGCGACATCCCTTGACCAACATCACTTAACCACAAACCATTCGTTTGAAACTGCTGCCAAGCCTCTACTAAACCAGCATTAGTTATTGCCGACTCAGGATCAACAGCTAACAAGCTGGTGCCCACTGGTTGAAAATGTAGATTTGCAGGCCATTTTTTTTGCCCAGGAATGGCTTGTTGAAACGCCAAATCTAAACCCAAAAATTCACCGAAAAACCGCCTTGTTATTAATTGATTTAGTTTTGGCAAAGGTGCCAAATGAACATCTCGCCATGCTGATAACTCGGATAAGGCGTAGTGTTCATGTAAGTCTTTTAG
>JAUSPO010000162.1 GCA_030656575.1 Bacillota bacterium | reverse complement strand
CCCGCTGCAAAAAAAACGACAACAGGGATGGTCAGGGCTGAAGGCAGCAAAACTCTCGACGAACCGGCAATCAGTCCGGCAAAATAATAAGCGGTAGGTGCTTTGTAGCGGGTGTAAAGCCTGTCTAAAACCTTAGCCAGGAAGACAATTCCCAACAAACCTGACAAACCAAATATTAACAGGTTTACGACGGCAAGTTCCCTGATATAAAAGAGGACATCATCATATATCCCCAGGACAATGAGTATGGAACTTCCCGGAATCCCCGGTATTAACATTGTTGCACTTGAGACAGCACCCCCCAGTGCAAGGACAGCCAAGTTAACATCTCTGCTCTGTCCCACAAGACCCAGGGGCTCATCTGCCATTAATAAAGCTGTTGCAAATCCTGCTGCCAGGATAAGTGCTCTGCCAGCGCTTATGCCGGGCCGGTCTTCCATAACAGCTTTAATTGATGCTAAAAGAAGGCCCAGAAGAAAAGACACAGTAATATTACGGTGAGATACAAAGAGGAAGGAAAAGGCAAAGCCTCCAAGAAATATCCCTACCACAGACCCGATTAATAAGGTCCAATAAGGCCTTAGATGAAAGACGGAAAGATCCCTGATAATCTTCTCATAAATCCCCAGAATGATAAAGACTGTTCCACCACTCATTCCCGGAAGAACAATGACAAACCCTAAAATAACACCTTGAATGATAGGATGCAACCTACTTCTCCTCTCTTAAAAAGCGGAAAACTTTTAATTCTTACTTTGTTCTTCAAAAAAACCTTTCTTCCTGCACAAGCTGAAGAGAAATATTTTATCCAACTCATCAGGCACCTATCCACTCCAAGAACAAATCTCAAACTCAGTCCATATAATGGATTAAACTATTTTAAATAATACTTAGGAAGGCATTTTATGAAAATCGAAAGCATTATGAAAAAATATGAAAATAAACTGATGAGTTTGCCTGACGTTGTCTGTGTAGGAATCGGCATAAAATCGGGCAGGGATGTCATTAAGATTTTCGTAAAGGAGAAAACCGGAGAATCTATATCCCGAATATTTGAAAAGGTCCCCAAAACTCTTGATGGTTATGAAACAGATGTGGAAGAAATTGGAGAAGTAATCTCTCATGCAGGGTAAAGAAAGGAGGAGAAACCCTTGATGGAAGATGATATGAGAATGATACTCACAGCGGAAGAAGTAGAAAAAGCACAAAATGCACACCGGACTGCTGTGGGGGAGTTTATGAATTCCGGATCCCATCCCGCCAATGTTGTAGGCATGGGAATTGGTATTAAGTGGAGAAATGCCCGCCCGACAGGTGAACCGGCCCTTGTGGTTCTGGTAACACATAAATGTGCCAGGGAAGAGTTAAGCGGCTCAGATCTGGTACCCGATAAACTGGCAGATATGCAGACTGACGTTCTTGCTATAGGCTATCCCCTTGCGGGTGGCGGTGAACCGGCTGATAACGGCATACAAACTCTCTCTAAACGTATACGGCCGGTTAAAGGAGGCTTCAGTGTTGGGCATAAGGATATTACAGCTGGAACAATTGGCACCTGTGTCTATGATATTCTGCCTAAAGCCGGCGACGACGAGTACGGAACCGGCAGGCCAAGCAAGTACTACATCCTCAGTAACAATCATGTGCTGGCGAACAGCAACCTTGCATCTATAGGCGACCCCATATTACAACCCGGACCTGATGACGGAGGTAAAAACCCGGCAGATCGCATTGCCAAGTTGAGCAGGTTTGTCCCTATCACCTTTGAACCACCAATCCCAAGGGATAGACACCACAACCTGGTAGACGCCGCCATTGCTGAAGGACAGTTCCATGATCTTGACCGGGAAATCTACTGGATAGGACATTTACAGGGATGGAGGCCGCGGGCTTTTATGACCGTTGGCAGGTACGTGAAAAAAACCGGGCGAACCACAAACTTCACTATAGGTAGAATTACTGCAATAAATGCCACAGTGGATATAAGCTTCGGAGGAGGCAGAACAGCAAGATTTGAAGACCAGATCATTACTACAAATTTCTCTGCTGGCGGAGATTCGGGCTCACTGGTAACGACCCTGGATAATGTGGCAGTAGGACTTCTTTTTGCAGGTTCTTCAGTAGCAACAATTATTAACCATATTGAGAATGTCCGCTCACTCCTACAGGTGGAGGTGGCGGAGAAAAAGCTTTAGTTTCAGAATTCAGGAGTCAGGATTCAGAATTTATAACCTTTGCAATAAAGTTTTGTTCGGAATATTACGATAGCAAGAATTCAGAATATCCCGAGAATATGCTTACAGCGAAGTATCACCGTATCCAAGATCCTTCTCAGTAAGTATGGAGTATCGGGCATTCTTCAATATTAAGCTTGCGCAGATCTTCATATCTTTCCGCCGATTTATCTTATTCTGATTCCTGACTACTGACTCCTGACTACTTAGACCTTATTTACTACTGCAGCCCCCGGCACCACCTCAGCTGCAGGTTTCTTCATGAGCAGCAGCGCTCCAACCAATCCCCCTATTGATACAATTGCAGCTACAGTAAAAGACATGGTAAAAGTTCCTGTGGCGTCTCTGAGAAATCCTCCCAGGGCCGGGCCAGCAGCCTGCCCAATACCGAAAAATAAAGTAACAAAGCCCACACCTGCCGGGGCAAGATCCGGCCCCACATAGTCCCCCGCTGCAGCAGCCATAATAGTGGGAATACTCCAGGCGCTTAAACCAAAAAGGGCGGCGGAAAGATAAAATGCGCCCAAAGAGTTAAGATCAGCGCCGGGTGTCAAGCTGCCGCTTATAAGTGCGAAAACAATATAAGAAAATGCCAGGGTAAGGTAAGCCAGCGCAGCGCCATAATTCCTTCCCAATTTGTCAGAGATACCTCCCCAGATAATTCCACAAAAAATACTTAATCCCCCAACCATTGCCCACATGGCACTTGCCCTGGCGTCTGCAACACCGGCCTCTAGAAGAAACGTCTTAAACCAGGTCATATAGATAACATAAGAAAACCCATACATGAAGTAGACAATACCAATAAACCAAACCGCTTTTACACGATAGATAAGGCCCCACTGCAGGTTAGCGGGACGCCCTATGGCAGCCTTTGCAGGTTGGAGCACAGAATTATCAGAATCTGAGCCAACCATCTTCAAGCCCAGATCGGATGGCTTATTTCTCAAAAATGCAAAGCAGATAGCGGAAATAAAAAGCACAAGGGCACCCAAATAATACCAGGCATAGGACCAACCCTGGGTACCGTATGAAATAAATATAATAGGAATAATAATACCGGAAATGCATGTGCCAACGCCGATACCGCCTGAGACAATACCTGTGGCAAAACCCCGCTGTTTCATGGCAAACCAGGTTGAACCCAAAGCCATAGCCGGGACATAAGCTCCTCCATTACCGATTCCGGTAAGCAGTCGCATGGCAAAAGCGAATTCAAAGGAAGTGGCCATTCCGGTCAACAGCATGGAGATGCCCATCAGCAGAAGAGAAAGAGAAATGACGATCCGGCTGCCATATTTTGCAGCGAGGAATCCACCGATAAATGCAAAAAGAAGGTATCCGATTAAGTTCCCGGAAGCCAGCAAACCAGCTTGTGTGTATGTTATTCCCAGTCCTGTTCGCATTTCCGGGAGGATGAGAGTATATGCCATCCGTCCAAACCCGTGTGCGCCCACAGAAGTCAACATACCCATGAATATAACTACCCAGCCATAATGGATCTTCATCCTGTTCTTTGTAACGCCCATTCGTGAACCACCTTTCTTTAGTTTATGAGGGCTAAACCGAGAATCTCTACTACACCAGACATAACATCACCTGCTTCTCCTTGTATGACCAGATCCGAAATATTGTCCAGGGGAGTGCTTTCTCTGTTGATGATTACCAGCTTCGCTCCTGAATTCTTTGCCAATTCAGGAAGCTGAGCAGCAGGGTAGACAACCAGGGAAGAGCCGATACAGAGGAATAGATCACAGTTTGTGCTAAAACGCTGAGCATTCTCAAGGGTTTTTACCGGAAGGGACTGTCCAAAAGATACAGTGGCAGGTTTTAACAGGCCCCCGCAGTGCCCACAGTTATGTACATATTCTCCTTTTTCCAGAAGATTATAAATCTCCTTCCAGGGATAAAGACTATTACAAGAGAGGCAGCGGACCTCCCACATTGTACCGTGAAGTTCAAAAACTATTTCCGGATCATTCCCTGCGGTCTGATGAAGCCCATCAATATTCTGTGTAATAACAGCTGTAATCCTACCGTTACGCTCCAGGGCGGCAATCGCTAAGTGAGCACGGTTTGGCTCAGCTCCAGCAGATTCTTTCCAGTTTTCACGGTAGAACTCCCAGTATTTTTTTCTGCTTCCCTGATTAGAGACAAAGTTGGGATAAGAAAGTTCCGAGGGATCAAAACGATCCCAGATACCACCGGGGCTGCGAAAATCCGGGATCCCCGATTCAGTACTGATACCTGCCCCCGTGAATACCACCACCCTCTTGCTTTCCCTGATCCAGTCAGCAAGGGTTTTAAACTTGTCCTTGTTATCAGCTGTCAATAAATAAAGCCTCCTTTGTATAATTAATTTTTACTTCAATGAGTTTCCCCGCCTGTTTGATCTTCCATAATATCCTGGTAGTTATATGTAAATTCCACCATCTTCATGGCCATATAAATAGAAACCCCGCATCTTAAAGCCAGAGCAATGGCATCGCTGGGGCGGGAATCCAGAACGATTGTGCTGCCATTATGCTGTACATAAACCTCAGCATAGAAAGTGCTATCAAGAATATCTGTAATAATAATTTTTTCAATAGTCCCTCCCAGATTCTCACATAACGACTTAAGCAGGTCATGCGTTAAAGGGCGGGGAGGAGTCTGTCCTTGCAGGACAAGGGCTATGGATTGAGCCTCAAAAGGTCCTATGGAAATGGGTAAAACCATTTTTTCTTCGTTATCCGTGAGCAAGACTAAAAAGCTGCCGCTTTGATCCACGGTCACTGCCTTAACATTCATCTCTAACAGTCTGACCACCCCTCTCAGAGGTTTACTCCTTATAAATACATTATACCAAATTTTAATATCTATGTTATGAGAATTTCAAAATCAATAAAAATATTGTAACTACTCAGCGTTCAGAATTCTGGGCACTGAATTCTGAACGCATGATTATGAGCCCCTAGCTCAGTTTCTGGAAGAGCCTCAGGTAGTCAAGAATATTTTTTGTCACAAGGAATTCTTTCCTGACCTTTTCTCTGCCCGCTTCTTTCATTTCGTGAGCGATTAAAGGATTTCTTAGGAGCGTTAATGCTTTTTCTGCACACTCTTCCACAGTATCTACCAGGTAACCCGAAATACCATCTTCAATTTGAAGCTTTATGCCTCCAACATTTCCTCCTATTACCGGTATCCCTTTCCATAAGCCTTCTGCAACAGTAAGCCCAAATCCCTCCCTGATTGATTTTTGCAAAATAATATCAGATGCCGTTTGAAAAGCATTAACCTCCAGGTTAGAGATACCGTTAAAGTTGGTAATGATGATAATATCATAATCCTCTCCAGCCCTGCGCAGTGTCCTGTATAAATAATCCCATCCTTCAGGGTCATCTGAAGCCATGGAACCGATCAACGCTAGCTGGACGCTGGGAAACTCTTTTTTAACAATCTTATATGCATCAATTACCCCGAGAGGGTCTTTCCAGGGATCGAACCTGGAAACCTGGGAAATAAGCGGCCTGTTTACGTCAACACCAAATGCGCTAGTAACTGCTCTGGCCTCTTCCTTCTCCATGGGAATGTTTTTTGGACTAAGAGGGTCGATGGAAGGAGTAATAAAGGTGATGTTTTTAAAATTAGAATCTTCCTTGACATAATCCCTCATTGTAAAGATCAGAGCATCATATTGGAGAATGTATTTATAAAGAAAATTCCAGTACTCGGGGTTTGGAGTAGATGTATCGATATGGCATCTCCAGATCCACTTCTCATTTTCCTTTCTCTCCGTGAGATCAATTAAAGCAGCAGGCTGCGGGTCATGAATGACAATATAATCGTAATTCCACTCCTTCATGTATGCAGCATTTATTTTATTATATTTAAGAAAAATCTCCTTATCATTGTACGTTAAGTCACCTTCCTGACCCTGCAGGCTGTTATGAAACTTTTTTGTTACTTTATAAAATTCCTCGTGGCCATAGATAGTCCACCAATCCACATTGAGACCCAAATCTTTCATGAGGGGAATTATTGAATGAAGTTTTTCTGCAACACCTCCTCCAAAAGATGTTGCATTCACCATAGCAATCTTTTTATTTTTAATTTTTTGTATTAGAAAGGTAAGTTCTTTTTCAATCTCTTTGTCTATAAATCTAAGGTAATCCCTAAATGTCTTTTTCCCTACAGTTACCAGCTGCATATTACTTTCCCCTTTCTTTTTCTTCATTCCATAATTTAACCCGATGGAAGAGTCTTAATCCCTTAAACCTTATAGATCATTTTTGGACATAGAAGGCAGCAAAGATGGATATATTAATTCTATGAAAAAAATGGGAGCTAATATATTAGACCAAGAAAAAAGCAGGATCGAGTTCAGGGTATTTGCACACAATAAGGGAAAGGTCAGCCTCCTGCTCCAGCACCTGGATACAGAAAAGGCTATTCCCATGCAGCAGGAAGAAGAACATATTTACAGTACTGTTGTTGAAGGCTTGGGTCTGGACTTATTATATAAATTCAGAATTGAGAATGAAGGAGATTTCCCCGATCCTTACTCACACTTTCAACCACAGAATATACATGGATTCTCCCAGGTTATAGACCATCAAAACTATTCGTGGAACGATCTAAACTGGCATGGCAGAGATCTGGAAAAGTTTATTATTTATGAGCTTCACGTGGGCACTTTTACCCAGGAAGGAACCTTTCAGGCGGTAGCTAAGAAACTGGACTATTTGATGGAACTCGGCGTAAACACAATTGAACTTCTGCCTATCGTTCAGACACCGGGAAGATGGAACTGGGGATATGATGGAACAAATTTGTTCACTGTAAACGTCAATTACGGCAGCCCCGATGATTTTAAGGCATTTATCAATATCTGCCACCAAAATGATACAGCCGTTATCCTCGATGTAGTATACAATCATTTTGGCCCGGAAGGAAATTACCTGCCTTCTTACGGTCCGTATTTTACTGATAAATATGATACCCCCTGGGGAGTAGCAGTGAATTATGATGATCAATTTTGCGAGTTTACACGCGCCATGGTTCAGGAAAATGTCCGCTTCTGGCTTGAGGATTATCATATTGACGGATTAAGACTGGATGCTGTCCATGCGATCAGAGATGAAAGCGGCAGGCATATTTTGCAGGAGATAAGTAAAACAACAAAAAAGATTGCAGAAGAATCCGGGCGCAAAATCGTACTCATCGCTGAAACAGATGAAAACGACGTTATGTTGATCAATCCTTTCCAAAAGGGTGGTTACGGGATAGACGCCCAGTGGATGGATGACTTTCATCATGTTATTCACAGCGTTCTTACCGGTGAAAATGACGGTTATTATGTGGATTACGGTCACCTGGAGGCACTGGAGAAAGTATTTAAAAATTACCTCTACACTGGTGAATACTCAGTTTTCTGGCAAAAAGACCGGGGAACAGATGCGGGGAAAAATCCAGGGCGTCAATTTGTCGTATCCATGCAAAACCATGACCAGGTAGGTAACCGTGCCGGCGGAGAAAGGCTTTCAGCGTTGGTGGATTACCCATTTCTTAAGGCAGTAGCCGGCCTTCTGTTTTTTTCTCCATATATACCCCTCATATTTATGGGTGAAGAATATGGGGAAAAAAAACCTTTCCTCTTTTTTACAGATTATTTCGACCCCGAACTTCAATCAGCTGTTACGGAGGGGAGAAGAAAAGAATTTAGCAGTTTTAACTGGGATGATTTCCCCGACCCTCAGGATAAACAGACTTTTTACAGGTCTAAATTAACACCTCAACGGGAGTGGAATAAAGCAAACGAGCAGCTCTTTCAATATTATCGTGATCTAATCAACCTGAGAAAAACTCATCCTGCTATCAACTGCCCAGATAAGAAAAAAACAGAAGTAAAAGTTGATAGTGAAAAGGGAACGGTAGAAGTAATAAGATGGAACGCCCAGACAAAATTAACCGGTCTTTTTAACCTCGGTGAGAATGATTTACCCTTTGATGAAGATTCACCCTTCCATGCCCCCCCCGCCAGCAGGCAAATCTTTAACTCAGAATGGAAAAAATACGGGGGGAACATGGAAGGAGAGAGCAATATCCTCTCCAGGGGAAATATGATCATCATAGAGAGCCTTATCTATGCTAAGAACGCAGTCCCCAGAAAATAAAAGCAACCCCCAAATAAACAAATATCATTTTGTTATAACTCATTTTCTGCGTTAGTCCGGTTAATCCAAGGTACATGGCGCCCATGAAGATTAACGGACCAATGGAAGCAAGTATGGCATTTATTTTTAAAGCATGTTCCAAATTGTTTAGTCTGTAAATGATAAACGCAGCGATTATCTCCATACTCCCGGATAAAAGGCGTAAAAACACAATTCCAAGCAGCGATGAAAACATATACCTTACACCCCGTTTTAAAAATGATTTAGAAATAATTATTAATTTTTTTTAAATGATAATCAACAATATGTTATTTAATGTTCAAATATTCACCTAAAAAACATCAATAATCCACTTTGTGCAATTCAAACGTGGGACGGAGGGACAGGTCACTTGTCCCAAAGATTCCTTGTCTCAGTATACATTTTATCGTTTATCTTTTATCCACGTTGCGCTGGGCAATAATATGAACTTCGTGCCAATAAACCAGGACGTTTTGGGACAAGGAACCTGTCCCCTTGTCCCACCAGGTAGAACCACTTTCTACTTTTTTTTCTTTAAAATTCATAATTGGAAAAACAAATCTTTAAATTAAACGGATAGAAGATTTAATTCAGCAAAGAATAATGTACAGAAAGGAGGGATGGATGTGGCTAAGAAATTTAACAAGAGCAAAGAACAAAAGCCTAACTACTCGAAAAGGGGCAACAACAACGCAAATGTAGAAAAAGATGGAAAAATCCGTAGTTTTAGTAATCTGAATGTAGAAAGTGGAACAGATTTCGACTTGGCGAACAAAATAAAAGAGCAGAAAAATAAAAATCTGTGCCTTGAAGATAATGGAGACCAGTGTTTCAACCCCAAGAAAAAATAAGTTCGCTATAAAGGGCTGAGTACTTTCTTTTTATGAGGGACAGTGACATCCCTAAAAATACTGGGGGTTATAAGCTGAACCCTCATTTTTTATCTTCATGTTTAATGTTTAAGGAGGGAATAACTTGTCGGAACACAGGGATGAAA
>JAUSPO010000161.1 GCA_030656575.1 Bacillota bacterium | reverse complement strand
ACAGAAAATATTTTAACCCGTGGTGTATCCTCAGAAAAGAAAGACGAAATTACCGGCATCCTGGAAAAAACTCGCCCCGAGGAGGTGGAAGAAATGATCTCCAACGTAGAAAGAGTTTTGAAAAAGTCCTGGGAAGATGCTAGAAACGAAGGTATGGAAAAAGGAATGGAAAAAGGAATGGAAAAAGGAATGGAAAAAGTGGCCAAACAAATGCTTTCTGAAGGTGAAGATATTGAGAAAATAATGAAATACACCGGCCTTTCCAGAGAAGAGATAGAAAAACTGAAATAACACTTTTGGCTTTTACCGGCAAAAATGCTCTTTGCCGGTTTATTATTTGGAAATCTTTACTTCGTTGTTTCCTTTCCAACTTACGCAAATTACTAAAATTGACGCAAAAAGCCACTGTTTCTAATATCGCTCAGTTTGTCAAAACAGTGCAAATGGAAATATTAGTTATGCGGAATATGAGTTCTATGTTGATTTTTATCGCGATTTCGGAAATAATGCATGCTATTAACGTAAATCTGGGCTATAGGATATCGTGGTCACCGACCGCGAGTAGAATAATAATGGTTTTGGTTTTTTCGTCGTGTTCCCAAAGAATTCGGTATTTCATATTGATGCTGGATTCATAAACGCCCGGAATAGATTTATACGGCTTGCTCCGCAGAGATGGGTGCTGTGGGTTCTTTTGGAGTTGCCACAGAGTATCATTGAGTCGTTCCTTTATTTCTTTCGGCAGTTTTTTTCTTAGCCTTTTAAACCGGCTGGTTGGCTGTATCTTTAGCATCGTCTGCACCAAGCGCCTTTCCGACCACCACGCCGCCTTCATCGTCCCACTCGGCGAACATTTCATCTAAGTTATCATAACTTTTCAGTTTGCCGGTGCGAGCTTCCTTGCGGCCCTCCAGTATCGCCTCGCGGATTTCCGGTTTCCATGCCCACAGTTCATCCTTTGGAATCACAGCGACCGGAGTAATCACTACACGCCCAGATTTAACCTCCACTTTTAATTCATCGCCGACTTTCAAATCTAATGCTTTAACTACTTCTTTTGGTAGGGTCACTTGTGCGCGGTTGCGTAATTTTGTCAGTGTTGACATTTTTCTGTTTCCTCCATTGTACGAAATTCGTACTTGCTCTATTATTATACCACGGATATAAACAAAATAAAAAGCACATCTATTTAATATCGAAAACCGGCGTGCAGCTAATATTGTATATAAATCCCGGTCTGCCTTGAACAGGTCGTATAAGTTCAGTGTTTTGAGCTATTGCAGCAACGGATAGGTTTTCTTGAAGCGCTTGTAATAATCCGATTGGGGGGGTGCTACATTCTTTACTATCGCAGTTCGCAGCATTACTTTTAGCTTTGATACCTTGTAAAAGTCTATAAGATCCAAACGTGGGCCAAGAATCGGTAAACACACGCCGCTTCTCACATCGCCAGCCTGCAAGTTATGCTTGGCTTGAGCAACACTTCTTATATTTCTTCCCACTTCCGCAAGGGCGTGGATCATTACGACCAATTATCTTTCACATTCCGCACCCTAGTAAAAAAACATAAAATCTGTCCATTTAAGAGTTCAAAAAGATCGCTTTCTTGAAAAACTTATCATCAATTCCCATCAATGACAGGCAAGCTATCAGCCCAAGACCGGAGTGTTTCCAAATTATTAATTGCGAATTTCTCCAAAGTTTCTTTAGTAATTGTTTGTTCCATCTTCTTCTTAGTTATACCCATTACTTTATGATATGACATCATTCTAAGAACCTTTTTAGAATGCTCCCAAGCATAGTTTTGAGGACAGGTAGGTCCGCTGACATCAATATTAAAACTAAAGGCTATATAAGGTTTTCCAATATAATCCCCACGTCCTGCACAACTATGTTCTGTTTTATATCCCTTTGCATTCAGGCTAAAGATAATATCTGCAATCCTCGTATCAAGTTCATTAACACGTTCAAGGCATTTCCGGCAAAAAGTGATCCCCTCTTTATAGAAGGTTTGACAAGAAACACAGGCCAACAATTTGTCTTCTTCTTCCGCTACTGAAAAATCTATTTGTTCTGCTGAAATTACAACTTTTGCAGCGTCTTCTTTAAGGAGTTGATCAATTTCATTCCGCTTAGCAGGCACTGTATAATAAGTTGAAAAGTGTTCAAAGGGACTTCCCCTGTCCCGCCTATCCTGCCTTATATATCCTTTGTTGAGCAAAGGCTGCAAGATTATATTTGCTTGCTCTAGCTCGAGGCCTATCATATTCATTATATAAAATACACTTTCCCGTTGTGAACTTGTCCGAATTAAATACAGAGCATGTAAAGTTTCCTCTTTATCTGTATCTGGCTGCACGACAGGAAATATTTGTTGTCCTTCATGAAACACCACCAATCTTCCGGGAGGCAAGTCCTGCCATGGCTCACTTGTCAAAGGAACCGTAGCAACAATGAACCCCGTTTCGCTTTGACCTTTTATTTCATGCAGATTCACTTCAATTTCTTCATCAATTAGTCTTACATTACTATCATATGGTGGTTTGCGTTCTATAAAACACAGGCCTTTATGGCTCGTTTTGTCCCGATAACAAAAAAGATACTCGCCATCGCCGTTTACTCGAAAAAGTCAGCAGTCAGGGCAGCAGTTATTCAATACAGCAAATCACTACGATTTTTCATTATTACCATTCCATTACCATTCCAATTTGCTCTGTTACACGGACCGGGTCATGTGGTATAATATAGGCAGG
>JAUSPO010000160.1 GCA_030656575.1 Bacillota bacterium | reverse complement strand
CCTGCCTATATTATACCACATGACCCGGTCCGTGTAACAGAGCAAATTGGAATGGTAATGGAATGGTAATAATGAAAAATCGTAGTGATTTGCTGTATTGAATAACTGCTGCCCTGACTGCTGACTTTTTCGAGTAAACGGGGATTTAGTTTTCAAAGAACATGGTCTGATGGTAATATTTAGGCGGAGAACTTTTGACTCTTAAGTTATGAATAAAATAGAATCATTTATGCCTGGAACTATTGATTTTCTGATTAGAAAAGCAAAGCAGAAAGAGTTAACTACATACAAGGAAATTGCTAATGCTGTTGGAACACATCCTCGTGTGGTTCCTAAAATTCTATGGAAAATTGAAAGCCTTCGTTCAAAAAATAATTGGCCCCCATTAACCGCAATAGTAACCAGGGTAGATTCTCATAAACCTGGGGCTGGCTTCTTAAAATATTTGTTTCCAGATATACCAGAACATGAACGAGAAGTTAATTGGAAAAGATCGACTCAAAAAGTCTATGATTTTGATCTTGCCCCACCGTTTAACTCCAAGGCTACATATAACGTCCTCTTTGATGAGAAGAACGGGACACATAAAGCCGTGCGTGGTGAGGCGTATATGGCTTTGTTTGGAGGTTATAGAGGGACGAAACAGCGTAACCATGGGTGTTTGCAATTTGTAATTAGCCTGTAATTCGACAGCTAAAAAGTCCGCTGGGACTTGGCAAAGTCTGACCTTCAAAGGTGATTAAGAGGTACAGCTTTTTAGCCGTAAGGATTCGCGATACAGAAAACCACAATAATTGGAGGTATTTGATATGGGAGATAAAAGCCCAAAGAAGCGGGAAAAAAAGAAGAAAATAGTTAAGAAAGTTACTGTGCCTATAATAGAACCCGCAACAGCCTCAGTAGAGAAGCCCAAAAAAAGGAAAGAGCGAAAAAAATAATGATTTCCCAAAAGGGAATATGGCATAAAAATGGCATAAACCAGTTTTTTTATTCCCCATGGCTATGACCAAAACGAGGAAGAACACACAGGTGGACCCCCAAGTCCGCAAGCTGCAGCAAGGGATCGTTCGGTGCAAGGAGAAGGTCCAGCAGCTGATCGAACAGCAGGATATTTATTTAGCCGTTCTCGACCCGGATAATTATCAGTACCAGGCGAGACTACCTGCGGGCTTTAAGCCTGGCTCGGAACAAGCTGCACCGGCTGAAGCAGGAGCTATTGGTACTGGAGTCTGGGCGAATTTTATGGACAGTAATATTCTTCTGGAAAGCAATCGCCCGACAAAATGGTACTGCAGAGGACACGTTTTTCATTGATCAGTTTCTTTAAAGAGCATTACAGCGCCAAGAAAATAGAGAATTGACGGAGGAGGTTAATGTTTATGGCAGGGAAAACTAAATCTGGTAAAATATTAGTTATGGTTGAGAGTAAACCTGATACTAACGGATGGAATATCCCTTTTGAATTGACTTACAACGATGAAAAGTTTGAAATAAAAGATCCAATTAGGAGTATGAAGCTTTTTAATAATGCAGTCAGATATAAATGTAATATTGATGGAAAAGCAATTGAGTTGTTTAATGAAGGCGAAGAATGGTGGATTCTAAAATAGACCAGAACCAAACTAAGGAGGGCAACATCTGTGAAAAACTGTGAAATGAAGTTAAACGGCAGTATATTGACTATAACAGTTGATATATCAAAGGAATTTGGCAAATCATCTTCGGGAAAGAGCATTATCATTGGCTCGACTGAAGGTAACGTATCTATCCCGGAGAAAGAGGATATAAAAATCGGGCTTAATGTATATAGGAAGCCATAAAGGAGCTGCTTATTATAGCTATCAAATTTGATAATGAATGGCGAAGACTAAATATACCGCCTTATGAAACCCTGCAGGCATTAGGCATAGAGAACACTGACATTGTAGCAGATATTGGCTGTGGGATAGGTTATTTCACAATATACTGCACAAGGTCATATATTATCGTTTTTTAACGCTTGAAACTTCAGTGACATTAGGGTTACTAACTCGCCCCTGTTTTTATCTTCCAAACTTTTAAGACAATTATTAATTGCAGCCTTAAAATCTGTGAAAGACTCGTAATACTTGCAGTAAAGACACTTTTTCTTCACTAACTTCCAAAGACGTTTCGATAGAAGCCGTCTCCAGCTTTGCATTGGGGATTAAGCAAGATTACGAGGCAATCAGGAACAATTTCCTGTATCCACACATTAGCAACGGTCCAATCTAAGGTACCAATAACAAAATAAAAATGATCCGAAGAAGAGGTTACGGACGTGCCGGGCTTGAACTTCTCAATGCGCTTGCCGTTCTTCCCTGGCATTATAAAGATCTTGACGGAACCAATGAATCGCAGGGAAAGTCAGCTGCATAACGGTCGATGCGGAAGAACCTTCACAAGTTATGATGATATCAAAACTATGCCCATGGCAGGTGGAGATATTGATGTCATCAACTACAGAACGAATGGACGAGAATCACTGGGCCTATGAAGAATTTAAGAATTTGGGAATCAACTGCGGCAGAACCATCAAG
>JAUSPO010000158.1 GCA_030656575.1 Bacillota bacterium | reverse complement strand
ATAATCTAAATTAATATTGCATATGTGGCACTTCTCGCTTATCATTACAATTCCTGGTTATTAAAGATATTCCTGCAGGCATGAAGTCCTAATAATATTGGGGAAGCAAGAGAACCGTCCCCGTGCGTCCCCGTGCTTCCCGTGCGTCCCCGTGCTTCCTGTCCTAAGTACTTACTTTCTTATTATACACAAGCGGCAGAAACTACTTTACTTATATGATAATATTTATTAAAGTAAAGTTATGGGAAAGACTTATGAATGAGCGTTAAAAAGATAGACAGGAGGTGAAGCCTGGCTCCCAAGACTAAGGCAAATTAATGGATTTAAACCGCTTTACCACAAAAGCTCGTGAAGTAATTGCTGCAGCACAGAACATTGCTGCCCGTTATCGTCACCAGCAAATTGAACCTGAACACCTGCTAGTTTCCCTCCTCGACCAGGAGGAAAGCCTGGCAGAGAAGATTTTTTCCAGGGCAGGTGGAAGTGTAGAAGGAATAAAAGACGGGCTTCAAAAATTCTTATCAAACCAACCAAAGGTTTATGCGGGCGAAGGCACTGCAGAAAATATTTACCTCAGTCCTCGCCTGGCAAGGGTACTGGAACAGGCGAAAAAGGAAGCTTTACTGTTTAAAGATGATTTTATCGGTGTTGAGCACTTACTTCTTGCGATGCTGGAAGTTGATAAAGGAGAAGGGGTAAAGCTAATAAAGCAGGCCGAAATGGATAGAAATCTCCTTCTAAGTGCTCTTCAATCCATCCGGGAGCACCAAAGGATCAGCACTCCTGATCCGGAGGGAACCTATGAGGCACTAACCAGATACGGCAAGGATCTAACCAAAATGGCAGACGATGGAAAATTAGATCCCGTAATCGGACGTGATGAAGAGATACGCAGGCTTATCCAGGTCCTTTCGCGACGGACGAAAAACAATCCCGTATTAATAGGAGAACCTGGAGTAGGCAAAACAGCCGTGGCAGAAGGCCTTGCTCAGCGAATAGCCAAAAACGACGTACCTGAAGGCCTGAAAAACAGAAAAATATTTTCCCTTGACATGGGTGCTCTGATTGCAGACGCAAAGTTCCGGGGTGAATTCGAAGAAAGGCTAAAAGCCGTTCTTAAAGAAATTCAGGAAGCGGAAGGGAATATTATACTCTTCATAGATGAGCTGCACACGGTAGTAGGCGCCGGAGCTGCAGAAGGAGCCATGGACGCGGGTAACCTTCTCAAGCCGATGCTGGCAAGGGGCGAACTGCACTGTATTGGAGCTACAACCTAGCAGAATACAGGAAATATATCGAAAAAGATGCTGCTCTGGAACGGCGTTTTCAGCCTGTCATGGTCAGAGAACCTGGTATCGAAGATTCAATTTCAATTCTCAGGGGCTTAAAGGAACGCTATGAAATCCACCACGGCGTAAGAATCAAGGATTCAGCCCTCGTAGCAGCTGTAACCCTGAGCCAAAGGTATATAAGCGATCGATTTCTACCCGATAAAGCCATTGATCTTATAGACGAAGCTGCCGCCCTTATCAGAGCGGAAATTGACAGCATGCCTTCAGAGCTGGATGAAGTTACAAGGCGCATCATGCAGCTGGAAATTGAAATGCAAGCTTTAAAGCGTGAAACGGACGAGGCTTCCAAAAAGCGCAAGGAAAAAGTGGAAAGCGAACTGGCCGAACTGAAAAAAGATGCAGAACAGCTTAAATCCCGCTGGGAAAATGAAAAAGAAGCCATCTTTGTTTTAAGAAAAATCAGAGAAGAAATCGAAGAGACGAAACTGTCTATGGAAAAAGCAGAGCAGACTTATGATCTCAACCTTCTTGCAGAATTAAAATACGGAAAAATGGTCAAGCTGGAACAAAATCTCAGAGAAGAAGAGGAGAAGCTCTCTCAGCAAAGGAGCCTCCGCCTCTTAAAAGAAGAAGTGGATGACGAGGACATTGCTGCCATAGTAAACCGCTGGACTGGCATACCATTGAACAAGCTTATGGAAGGAGAACGCCAGAAAATACTCCAACTGGAAGAAAGAATCCATGAAAGAGTAATCGGGCAGGATGAAGCTGTCAACGCCGTCAGTGAAGCCGTCTTAAGAGCCCGCTCAGGCATAAAAGACCCTAACCGGCCGATTGGATCTTTTATCTTTCTGGGCCTACCGGTGTGGGGAAAACTGAACTGGCACGTTCCCTTTCTTCTGTCCTTTTCGACGATGAAAATTCCATGATCAGGCTGGATATGTCCGAATACATGGAAAAACATTCTGTTTCACGCTTAATCGGAGCACCTCCAGGTTATGTAGGCTACGAAGAAGGTGGACAGCTTACAAATGCTGTGCGAAGGCGCCCCTTTTCCGTAATACTTTTTGATGAGATTGAAAAAGCGCACAGCGACGTTTTTAACAGCCTGCTGCAAATACTTGACGACGGGCGTTTGACAGATTCACAGGGCCGAACCGTTGATTTTCGCAATACAGTAATTATCATGACTTCAAACCTGGGAAGTGAAATAATTATGGAAATAGCCGCAAAAGGTATGGATTCTTTTGAACAGGCTAAAGAAGATGTTCTGGCAATCTTACAGTCTTTTTTCAGGCCTGAATTTTTAAACAGGATAGATGATATAATTGTCTTCCAACCCTTAAGTAAAGAAAGCCTTAAGAAAATCGTAAAAATACAGGTTGGGTTCCTGACAAAACGCCTGCAGGAACAAAATATTACAATGGAACTGACACCCGAAGCGATGGAGTACCTGGCAATGGCAGGTTATAACCCCTCTTACGGGGCCCGTCCCCTGAAAAGAACTATCCAAAAAGAGCTGGAAACCCCACTTGCACGTCGTCTGTTAGAGGGCAAGTTCAGCCAGGGCGATAAAATAACAGTCGCAGTAGAAGATGGTAAAATAACCTTCCGCTAGTAAAATAACCTTGCAAACAAAGAAAAAGAGCAGCCATTTTTTAAGCTAAACGGCTGCTCTTCTATTTATGCTCACAACAAATACTAACCGCCATACCCCTCAGAACAGGACACAACAATGCATGAAAATGTTTCCACCGTCTTTGTCCCACCCAGGTGGTGATCGCTGTTGGCAGAGAACGACTTTGTTTCAGGTAGGCGATAAGCTCACGGCAAAGCGCAGGCACGAAGGCAACTCTGCTGACAGGACGTCAGCAGACCGTGGACGACCTGGATGGGAGTTCCCACGGGGAAGTTACCGTAGTGCCGGAGCTGAGCCGTTAAGAGCTGGACACTTGAACTTGGAGACTCTGACTCAGCGACTCACCATTAATTTTTACCAGACTCCGACACCAACCACGCCGAACTGCACGTAGAACAGAGCAACCAGGACCACGCCAAGGATACCCATGATGATAAGCACATCAAAATCGATGTTTGATAAATTGACACGGGTAAAAATATCTGATTTTCCCGGCTTGTAGTCCAGACCCTGCAGTAAACGGAATACACTCCGGAAAACCCCACTAAATAACCTGCCAAAGAAGCCCAAAATATTTCCGAAAACTCCGGTAATGTTATTCCAGAAAGAAACCAATGCTTTTCCCATTTGGGTTGCCACAAACTCCTGTCCCATCCAGTATGGGATACTCGTTTTGAAAAGCCCGCTCTTAAGCCCGATAGCAAAGGCTATACCGCCAAGACCAAAAACTATGACTGAAGACATAACATCTTTTGCAGTAAAAAAATTGATTCCTGTGATATGGTGATCTATGAAATAGGGATCAAAAACAAAAGAACTTAACGACGGCACAATTAACTTATCCAGTAAAAAGTTAGGATTTAAACCAATAAACATCATGGTCAGGGCAAGCATGGCCATACCTATTTTCATGGAACGAGGTTCACTCACTAAGGAATCAATTTTTGCCTTGCTCTCAGCGGGAGGTTCGCGGAAAAAAGTAAGGTAAATAAATTTAAGGTAATAAAGGACTGTTCCTGCCGCGGCAATCATAAAGATTCTCTCCGCTTCAAAGAGTGCTGCAACATGATGATGCTCATAAGCCTCCACCAGGGCATGATGCAACAGGGTCTTACTCGTATAACCATTGAAAAAAGGAACGCCTACAATACCCAGAGAGGCAATAATAACCACCAATGTGGTGAATGGAAGTCTTTTCCATAGGCCTCCAAGGTTATACATATTCAGGTCTCCAAGTTTATAGGCAATAACACCTGCTGAAAGGAAGAGGCAGGATTTAAAGATAGCATGGTTAATGATATGGTATGAGGCTCCGGCCATACCCATGGCACCATCGTATTGGAGGTAACCGGCCACCCCAATTCCAACAAGAATAAATCCCATCTGGCTGATACTGCTGCAGGCCAGCATTTTTTTAATATTATCCTGAATTATGGCCAGAACCACTCCAAGAAACATGGTTGCAATACCTATCCAGATAATAACATATCCCATATTGGACATCATAGACCAGAAGTCTTTAAACTGTCCTGCCAGACTGGCTGCTGAACCGTCAACGGAGGGAACAAGCAGAACATTGACAATGCGGATAATGCCGTAAGCTCCCGTTTTTATCATAATCCCTGAAAGCAGGGCACTTGCCGGCGCCGGGGCTACCGGGTGGGCCCTTGGCAGCCAGATATGCAGTGGTGCCATACCGGCCTTAATACCAAACCCCAAAATCATCAAAATGGCGGCAAGAGGAATTACCGCATCAAAGTCTTTTACTATTACGGTGCCGGGCAAAATTGCCAGAGTTCCGTTACGGAAATAAAGAAGGGCCAATCCTGCCAGGATGCTCATCCCGCCAATTACACCCAGGAAGAGATAAAGAGATCCTGCGCTGTAAGCTTCGTCCGTCTGTGTATGAACCACAAGAACATAAGAAGCAAGAGACATGATTTCAAAAAAAAGTAAAAGGCTTAAAAAATCTCCGGCAAGTGGAACTCCCACTGTTCCAGATAAAGTTAAAAGAAGAAGGACATAAAACCGTCCCCTGTTTTCCTCATGTTCCATATATGAAAAAGCATATATAGTCGCTGCAAGCCAGACGAAACAGGAAACAGACGCTACGATCAAACTTAACCCATCAACACGAAAAGTCAGATTGATGGGAGAAACAAACTGGAAAAGTTCATAGGTTATAACACGTCCTTCTATCACGATAGCAGGATACATGGACACAACAACTATGAGAGTGGCAAGTGTAGCCAGGCCGGCAATAAAATTGCGCCACCAGGCAGAATAGAAGGAGACCACGGCCACCAGGATAGCAGCAAGAATGGGGATTGAGACTGCTAAAAGAGGCAGTATTGATACAACTGGAACCTGGGGCATTATTCATCACCCCCTGATTTATATTGTTTTTTCCATCCAGCGTAATACATATTTTCCGCACTCCTACAAATACTTATATTTTTTTCTGTGTAGTTACTTATATTTTAGAACAAATACGTAACAACGCTCTCTACAAAAGGAACAGTTAATTCCATTCTTATGCCTACCACAATGCAGATAACAGAAAGAACAACAATGGGTAGAAGCATGGTCAGAGGAGCTTCAACTCCTTTGACAGGTTCAAAATCTCCCTTTTTGAAAAAGGCCGCTGTGATAATGGGTATAAAATAGGCAGCGTTGAGAAGGGCACTGGATATTAAAATTAAAATAAAAATGGGCATTCCCGCCTCCAGGCTTCCCCCCATGATATACCACTTGGAGATAAATCCGTTGATAGGAAGTATTCCTATCATTCCAATGGTACCGATCGTAAAAGCCAGCATAGTTATAGGCATACGGCGCCCGATCCCATTTAATTCGCTTATTTTTTTCTTCCCTGTTACAGTAATAATAGCACCGGCACAGAAGAAGAGAATAATTTTTAGCAGGGCATGATTAATAATATGGATTAATCCCCCGCTTAAACCGAGAGGGGTTAGCAGAGCGGCTCCCAGGGAAATATAGCCCAACTGGCTGATTGTAGAATATGCCAATCTCCTTTTGAGCACATCCTGCCGCATGGCAATGATCGATGCAAGAATAATTGTAAAAGAGACAAGAACCAATACGATAACACCCAGATTTAATTCAATCATTGTATCAGTTCCATAAATAGAATACATTACCCTCAAAATACCGAATACTCCGGATTTTACTACAGCAACAGCATGGAGCAGCGCGCTGACTGGTGTGGGCGCAGCCATGGCTGATGGAAGCCAGGAATGTAAAGGCATAATCGCCGCTTTTACTCCAAAACCCAGGATATATGTGATAAAAACGATACGTAATAAAAGCGCTGATGTTGCCACCATTTCACCCATAATACCGCCCTGCATAAAACTCAGCGTCTCTACCATACCATAAGTAATGAGCAGCGAGAAAAGAACCAAACCTGCTCCCACAAAACTATAAATCATATAGCGAACGCCTGCCGCCTGGGCTTCTTTATTACCTTCATGAATTACGAGAGGATAAGTGGCCAGGGTTAACATTTCGTAAAATAGATAAAGAGTAAACAAGTTGGCTGAAAAAGCGATACCCACGGTTACACCGAGTGAGATAAGATAAAATACAAAATAACGCCTCTTGTTGTGCTCATGCGACATATATCCTATAGAGTATAAAACGGCAAATACCCACAAAACGGCAGCAAGACCGCCAAATAGCGCTCCCAGAGGATCAACAGATAAAGAAAAATCCAAGCCGGGCAAAATTTTTACAAGAGTATAGGATACAATGTTGCCGTTTATTACTGATTGCACAACGGATACAACTAAACACGCAGTTATAAAACTGATTAACATGGCAAGGGGATTGCGGATATTATCATTTTTCTCGGGGACAAAAACCAGAAGAAAAGCACCTACTATAGGAACTATGATCGCGATAAGAGGCATAATTGAGATGATTTCCAAAGCCGAAACACCTCCTTTTTGGGAAAATTTTCACTAAACAAAAGGAATTAAACAAATTCAAATATTATTAATTAATCATCCTTGCCTCCCTGTGCGCCCCAAACAATTATAATTGACATAACGGCTGTAAATATAACCGTAGTCTCCAGCAAGGTATCGTATCCACGATAATCCAGGAGAATATTAGTGACGTAATTAAAGCCGCCGCTTTCCTCTACCCCCATATCAACATAGCGCTGCATAAGATAGTTATTGGTAGGATTCGTCACCTCCCCGTAAACAGGCATTTCGAAAACAGTCATAAAAAGAACTGTTCCTACCAGACCCACCAGGAGAAAGATAAAACTCACATAGAGCAGTTCGCGCCAGTTAAAAGTCATTTTGGATGCCTCCCCACTTTAGTTACCACCGTGATCATTAAAATGGTAGTCCCAACGCCTACGGCAGCCTCGGTGATGGCAATATCAGGAGAATTAAGCTGCTGCCATATAAGAGACATAATGGTACTATAGCCTCCAAAAATAATGACCACATAAAGGAGATCCTCAAAGATAAACACTGAAAGTGCAGCAATAACCAAAAGAATTAGTAGAATAAACATAAATTGTTCTGCATATACTACCATCTATTTATCACCTTCTCCCATGAAAAACTCTCCTTCTTCTTCCTCATAATAGGTACTTACCACAAAACTATCATCAGCAAGGGCTGTGCCTCGCACATAAGCTGTTTTCGTAATAAGATGTGTTATAACAGGGTTAATCGTAAAAGTTAAAATTCCCATCAGCAAAAGCTTAACGATATTTGTCATTCCGGGAACCAAAAAAATCATACCAAAAATAATCAGACCTGAACCCAGCGTATCGCACTTACCCAGAGCATGAAGGCGGTTATATACATCGGGGAGACGGATCATCCCGATGACTCCTACTGTAAGAAAGAAGAGACCACCAAACAAGAAAATTACTACAATAATATCTCTAATTATCAACATCACTTCGCCCGGTTTTCCTTAAGCACACAAGCCCGTCGGAAAAACAGGAGTGCACCTCCTTTTCTGCATTACATCCTTAACGACTGAACATCTGTTTAAGTTAGAACAGCCGTCCTTCCCGCAAAAACTTCAGGATACAAATGGTTGAAATAAATGCCGCCAGGTTGAAGACAAGGGCTACATCGATATAATAATAAGATGCATTTGTAAAGGAAAAAACAATTGTATACAGAACTACCATGGTCACAATCATATTCATGGCCGCAACCCTATCCGTAGCTGTAGGACCCTTAAAGGCTCTATACAGAGAGGCAAGCCCTAAAATGAACAACCAGATAACAACAATATTTACTGTTACATTAATCATTTTTCCCAGAATCCTCCTCCAGATCTTTCATGATATCATAAAGATACCAGCTGCGTACACCGAAAGCATGGTGCTTTGTCATACCATGAACCAGAAGTCTGTCACCTTCTAAATCCACTGTAATCGTACCAGGAGTCATTGTAATGGAATTGGCATATAAAACGCGTGGTAAATCTTTTTTAAGATCTATCTTAAGCACAATTAGTCCGGGTGAAATAGGCATTTTAGGACTTAGAACAATGGCAGCAACATGAAAATTTGCTATCACAATTTCGAGCTCAAGAAAAAAAAGATAACGCATCAAGAGTTTAAATTGACGCCAGCTAACTTTAGTCTTACCCCGCTCATCAATAGTTAACTGATTCCATAATAAAGTTAGCATAAACATTAAGATAAATCCTACCAGTATATGCTGCCAGTCAATGCTCGCGGAAATAAGCAGCCACGTAATCATAAGTGTAACAAAGATTATTATTGATCCGGTAATATCACGCTGGAAACGGTTAACCAACTGGTTCTTTAAGAAAGACATGCGAAACTCCCCTTTAGCTTAAAGTATAACCCTAATAACAACCCTTTCGATAAAGGACAAGGGGCCACCTGGAAAAATTCCCATATAGATTATACCAATAGCCATGAGAACTATGGGTAGTAGCATTGTAAAGGGAACCTTATCCATTGTCATCTTCACATCATGACCGGAAGTAAAATAAGCCTGCCATAGAATAGGAAAGTAATAGGCTGCATTTAGTAAACCGCTCAATACTATGAGAATGATAAAGTATGGATTGTTAGCTTCAAGGCTGCCCATTGCAAGCCCGTATTTTGTAATAAATCCTCCAAAGAGGGGTATCCCCACCATGGAAAGAGATGCCACCGTAAAAGCCGCCATCGTAACAGGCATCTGGTAACCCAGACCGGAAAAATGAGTAACCTTCTTCCTCCCTGTCTGGTAATAAATGGCTCCTGCAGACAGGAAGAGGCAAATTTTCATAAAAGCATGAATAATAATATGCAGCAGAGCTGCTGTAAGCCCCCAGACAGTCCCAAGGCCAATACCCAGGAAAATATAACCAATCTGTGCCACCGTTGAATAGGCGAGACGGCGTTTTAATTCCAATTGGACAAAGGCAAATAAGGAGCCACCTAAAATTGCCAGGGTAGCCAGGAGAAGGATCAGATATCTCATATAGCTGTCCAGAAACACTTCAAAACCGAAAACCTGGGCGTAGATACGCAGCAGGGAAACGATATATACTTTCACTACCAGGCCTGAAAGAATGGCACTGGAGGGAGAAGGGGCCGAAGAATGTGCATCCGGCAACCATATGTGTAAAGGAAAAAGAGCTGATTTAACACCAAGGCCTACAGTTATAAAGCTGAGTGTAGCCCACATGAGGTAAGGATACTGCTCCCTGACAGCGGCCAGCTCAACAGCTATATAGGGTATATTGAGGTTACCCGTAACCTGATAAATGAAACCAATCCCAAAAAGAAGAAAACCCGACCCAAGGGTAGCAAGCATGAGATATCGCAAAGCAGCCTCAGTGGAACGTTTTTCTCCCTTGGCAATAACCATTCCAACGGCTCCCATTCCCGTAACCTCGACCATAACGTAAAGATTGAAAAGGTCGTTAGTAATGACCATGCCCATCATAGCAGTAAGAGTTAAAAGAAACAAAGTATAATACCAACCGGTAGCCGCAGGAGGAATTTCCTTAGGCAGGGATTTAATACTGAAAAGAATGATCAGCATACTGCATCCTGTTAAAAGAAGCAGCATCATTGAAGCCAATTCATCAACAAATATCTCAATACCCCATGGAGGCGGCCAATTACCTACATGATAATGCATTATTTCTCCACCAAAAACCCGGTATGCCAAAATACAACTGATTATAAAAGTCACAGTTACAGCGACAATAGTTATATAAGGACAAACGGACCTTTTCCAGCGGGCAAACATAGGCGTAATAAAAGCTGTAAGTACGGTAAAAATGATTAGTAAAAAAGGCATTGTATCCCACAGATGCATCTTTCGGTCACCTCATTCGCATAATATCAGGGGCATATACTGTTCCGTAAAAATTATAAAGCTTAACAATGATAGCCAAAGCAAAAGCGGTAACACTAAAACTAACGACAATTCCGGTAAGCATCAGGGCGGAAGGTAAAGGATTTATATACAAAATACCTTCGGGAAGGCTGGGATCATAAATAGGAGCCACTCCTCCTCTTATGTTACCCACTGCAACATAAAAGAGAAATATTCCAGTTTCCATAATGTTAATGCCGATTACCTTCTTTATCAGGTTATGCTGTGTAAGTATACATAAACAACCCAGACAAAACAAAATTATAGAAATAAAATAGGGGTAATTTCCCACAATCTACGCCTCCTCTACTAAGAGGTAAAAGATACTTAAAATAGTACTTGCCACAAGTAATCCAATTCCGAAATTAACAACGCTGATAATTCCTACGCTGAATAAAGTTCCGGGCATTCCAACGGGCCCATGCTCATGAGGCAGTAAAAATTTTAATCCTTCCATAAATCCTCCAATGCCGATAAATACAAGTGCCACGTCCATTGGAAGCCGCCGCAGCTTCTTCGCTTTCCACTCTACTCCAAAGATCAAAAAATACAAAAGCATCCCCATTCCGATAACCATCCCCCCGGCAAAACCGCCTCCCGGCGAGAGGTGACCATGAAGAACAATATAAAACCCGTAAAGCAGTACTAAAAGTAATACATAGCGAAAAACGATCTTGGTAATATAATCATCCAAAAAACATCACCCCTTACAAACCAAAAATGTTAAACATTTCACAATGTATAAAAACTTCATTTATTTAAAATAATTCTCATATTCCACTTTTTTCGGCTTTTTTCATGGTGTTAGATTATCCACCTTAAACTATTCGTCTTCTAAATCTCAATTCCTTCTTGTTTTATATATAAATAGATCAACTTTTTTCCCTGGGTTCATTCTTGCCATAGATAATTCTTAACCCTTCCAGCGTGAGAAAATAATTTACCTGCTCAATTGTTTCTGATTCTTTTGATATGAGTCCCGCTAAACCTCCCGTGGCAACAACAAATGGTTTTTTCGACATTTCCCTGACAATCCGCCTCACAATACCGTCCACTTGTCCAACAAAACCGTAGATTATCCCGGACTGCATACTTGAAATCGTATCTTTCCCAATAACTTTTTGCGGCTTCACTAATTCAACCCTGGGCAGTTTAGCAGCTTTTTGAAAAAGAGCTTCCGTGGAAATACCAATCCCTGGAGCGATGGCCCCGCCAAGGTAATCCCCCTTCTCGGAGATGGCGCAAAATGTTGTGGCAGTCCCAAAATCAACGATAATTAAAGGGCCGCCATATAGCTCAATAGCTGCCACAGAATTAACCACTCTGTCTGCACCCAGCTCCCTTGGGTTATCCATTAAAATATTCAGGCCCGTTTTTATGCCCGGACCCACAATGATAGGTGAAATATGAAAGTACTTTTCGCTCATCTTTTCAAGAGGATGGCGTAGAGGAGGCACTACTGATGAAATAATAATTGCCTTAATGCACTCCGCATGCAAACCGTTTTGCTGAAACAGATTCCTGACTATTACCCCATACTCATCATCAGTCTGGTCACGATTTGTAGAAATACGCCAGCACATCTTTAATTCCTTTTCGCCGTATACCCCTAACATCATATTGGTGTTTCCCACGTCTATCGCCAGGAGCAAACCTACCACCCCTTCAATTGTTAGATTAAAACAGCCATTTAAACCTCCTTAAGTTTACTACATTTTATATAAATATAAAAGAGAAAAATATGATTTCCATCTTTTCTTTCAAGATCCAACATTATGCAGGAATTTCTCAGTAAAAGTCGAACAAAGTAAATGCATAACTGGCGGAGGTAAAAATGAAAAACACTTTTAAATTTAACTTAATTGTCTACTTTATCTTCAATTTAACTCTGGTTGTTCTATCAAGCCTTGCAGCTTTTATGATTGTCTTTTCCAACCATGGTGATACGGGAATAATCCCCCCTCAATTTGATGTTAAAGAGATATATTATAGTGAGTCCTGGTATTTCCAACTGGAAGAATACGGATTATACCTCCCTGAGAAAAGCATCGTTTTATCTGTATATCTAAATAACAATTTTTCAGGAATAATACTTAAAACAGATCAAGGAACTGTAACCAGTGCTTCCCATGGACTTAATCATAGATTTACCGACGGCTTTCTGGCAATATGTAATGACACTTTTATGAACATAAAAGGGGATACACTTTTTTCCCCTCTCGAGAATGGGCATACAAAAAACAGGTTGACAGCTTCTTTCAGAGAACTAATTAAACTACCGGAAATTCAAACTATTGGTTATTCAAGAATTTTCCTGCCTCCTCCGGGATCACATTATATCTATCTTGAAGATAGCGGCAGCCCTCTGGTTTCCTTCTATTCTGAACCCCGGAACAATAACCGGTTTCTCCTCTACTTTGCCTTAATAATACTTATTAACATTTTAGTTATTCATATTTTAACCTTGGATCTGCAGCCCCCGCGAGGTCTTAAGGAACTGCTTGCTTCTCATCCTGAATATAAGGAAATTTTATTGGGAGCAGGATCGCTTCTCATTATATATATAGGAGAGAACCTGGTTGGATTAAAAGCTTTTCCAGGCCTAATACAACCTCTGCTTCTGCTTTTCTACTACGGCGTTTTCCTCTTACTTTTCATTTTAGCACGGAGAAAATTCATCACACAAAATTTTACCTTACACCTTATTCATCTGGACCGCAGCATTATTACAGTAATTGTTTTAACTTTTATTATTACAGCCTTCTCTGCTCTTAAATTTCCATCTGGTTTTACCCCAAACATTACTTCTCAGAAACTATTAATATCGTTTATTCTTTATTTCTTTTTTGCCCTGGGAAAAGAAATATTCTGGAGAAGCTTTCTTCAAAATCTTTTTGAAAGGCTATGGGGAAGATGGGCAGGAATTCTCCTCGTTACTCTAATTTTTTCTTCCTTCTTTTTTATGCCGGTTCTTCTGGACCAGAGCACCTCCCCGGACATTTATAGCTATATGGAGGCCTTCTTTTTTATTCCAGCAGCGTCTTTTCTCCTCAGTTACATTTACTACAGAACCAGGAACATTTTCAGTTCAGCCCTTCTGCACACCCTAATTCTTTTTCTTCCACAAGTTCTGCTCTTTTAAGCGCCCTTATTACCCAAATAAGTTAATAATGGTGCCAGGCACCATTATTAACTTATTTGGAGAGAAAAAAGGGTGCTGTCCAGTTTGTTGGACAGCACCCTTTTTTACTACCATAATCTTCCTGAAACATGCAGGGAGCTCTCGCCAACGCCGAAGGAAAATGCTTTTTCCATAGCACGTCCCAGCATAAAAAGCAGTACTGTATAAGCCGGAATGGAAATAGCATTCTGGATAATACGAGGCGGAACGGTAATAACTCTGCTCAGGCCAAAGAGACTTTCAATAAAGTATGGAACCATAAAAATATCTGTGATTACCAGCGTACTGCAAACGGCAACGAAAAGAGGGAAAATACCAACTTCCCGTCGTCCTCTTCTGGCCAGAAGAATAATTACTCCCGGAATAATTCCCCTTAAGGCAGCAGTCAAGGTAAAATGAGGCATATATGCACCCATCGGGTTGATAAAATAACCGATGAGGTCACCAATAGCCCCAACTAGGCCTCCTGCTAAGGGGCCAAGGAAGATACCCGTAAAAACCACAGGTAATGAACCAAAGCCAATACGCATACCCTCAACTCCCCCTAAGGGAATCCGGACAGATAAAAAACGGGTGAGGATAATGTTTAAGGCGATCAGTAAAGCCATTCTTGTCAGCATCTGGGTAGTAATTCTTGTCCTCATAAAAGGAACACCTCCTTTCTCAAAGGATGGGCAGGGCTGCCACATCCAAGAGGAAAAGAGGTATTTGGGCTCTTGCTCTTGTGCAACAGCGGACGCAGTATTATGTCGCAGGCGATTTTGACTGTCGCCTTTCGTCTAAGGGCAACTTCCCATCCCTTAGCACTTAACGCATAACACCTACTCTGCCATCAAACCGATCTATTTCATTCCTGCTTTGAATATTCTACCATCCATTTATCCCCCGGTCAAGCCCTATCTTAGAATAATCCCTTGACCTTCCCTGTTTCCACATCAACATCCACGCGGCGATAGGCAGGGTTGGATCCTGTTCCGGGCATCAGGCTGATAGCTCCGGCAACGGGGACAACAAAACCTGCGCCCTGATAGGTAAGGATATCACGTACAAAGAGTTTCCATCCCTTGGGCACGCCTTTTAACATGGGGTTATCAGAAAGGCTGAGGTGAGTTTTAACCATGCAGACACCCAGCTTCTGAATTTCAGGATCGGCTTCCATTCTCTTGACTTTTTGCAGAGCGTCTGCCGAGTATTCTACGCCATCTGCGCCGTATACTTCCCGGGCAATCTTATCAATGCGCTGACGCATAGGCTCTTCCAGCTCATAGAGGAACTTAAACTCAGACTTCTCTTCGCAAGCCTCGGTAACGGCATCAGCCAGTTCAAGGGCGCCTTCACCGCCGAGCTCCCAATGCCTGGAGAGTGCAACTCTTGCGCCTGCAGCTTCAGCCAATCTGCGAACCGCAGCGATCTCATTATCAGTGTCGGTATAGAAAGCGTTAATACAAACAACCGGGCTCATACCAGACTTCCTGATTACATTAATCAGATGGATAAGGTTATCGCATCCTTTTTCAACCCATTCCACATTCTCCTTAGCATAGCCGGGATCCAGGGGCTGTCCGGGAACAGGTATGGGCGCTCCGCCGTGACACTTCAGAGCTCTGATCGTGGCAACCAGAACGGCACATTGCGGCACCAGTCCGGAAATACGGCACTTCAGGTTCCAGAACTTTTCAAAACCGATATCAGCAGCAAAGCCGGATTCCGTTACCACATAGTCTGCCAGCTTAAGGGCAACACGGTCAGCAATAATGGAGTTCTGACCGATGGCTATGTTTGCAAAAGGACCGGCATGGACCATACAGGGCTGGCCTTCCAGGGTCTGCATCAGGTTGGGGTTAATGGCCTGCACCATCCAGGCAGTCATTGCTCCATCCACATCCAAGTCTTTCGTTGTTACAGGCTTGCCTTTCTTGTCATAAGCCACAACAATCTTACCCATGCGTTCCCGCATGTCTGCCAGGTCATTAGAAACTGCAAGAATAGCCATAACCTCGGAGGAAACTGCAATGGCAAAGCCTGAATCCATCATAAAACCATCGGCTTTGCCTCCCCTTCCGATAGTAATATTGCGGAGAGCCTGGGCACAGAAGTCCATAATCCACTTCATCTCCACGTTACTGGGATCGATATTCAACCTTTTCAGGTTCATTTTTGAAAGGAAAGCATCGCTGTAGTTAAACTCGTGCTGCATACGTGAAGTCAAGGCCACCATGGCCAGGTTGTGGGCGTTCATGATAGCATTGATATCACCAGTAAGGCCCAGTGAAAATTCGGTTAAGGGTATACACTGTGCCAGTCCACCACCGGCTGCTGATCCTTTTACGTTCATGGTCGGCCCACCGGATGGCTGCCTGATTGCAGCAATAACATTTTTGCCTCTTTTTCCCATACCCTGAACGAGTCCTACCAGAGAAGTTGATTTACCTTCTCCCAAGGGAGTGGGGGTTATGGCAGTAACATCAATATACTTGCCGTCAGGTCTGTCCTTTAAACGGTTAAGAATTTTTCTATAGTCTACCTTGGCCACATAGTGACCGTAGGGGAGAAGCTCTTCTTTTTCAAGGCCTAATTCCTCACCCAGTTGATAGACAGTCTTCATTCTCGATTCTGCCTCTTCGGCAATTTCCCAGTCAGCATGCTTGGTTGGATCTAATGCCATTACAAAACCTCCTATTTTTTTTATTACTTAGGGATAAACCTCCTACTTATGTAGGTTCCAAGAAAGCGCTATGTTACAATTAAGATACAATTAAGATAAAACCATTAATATTTGCCTACTCTAACCTCCTTTTCAAGAAAATTTCTCCAATATCAAAAAAACAGCGCTGATTTAGCTAAAACAATCCTAGGAACTTATTCTACAAAAAGAAATAAATTCCTGCCAAAGAAAGTTAAAAATTTCACTTTTAGTATTACAAAAGCCGGGGCATTATATCCCCGGCCTTGAAAGAATTCACTTATTCAGAATTCAGAACTCCCTGACAATATGCTTCCATTCGTAAGAAACAATGTTTCCACCAGTTTCTCTCATTCTGAGTGATGACTTCTGGCTCCTGCCACTGCTTTTATTACACTTCTTCCCGTGGCTCCCTGCGCAATTCACCTTTTTCAGGGCGAAAAACAAGCTTTACCTTACCCTTGCTTACCTTTTCTTTTTTTCTTCCTTCACCAGCCATTTTGGCTTCAGCATTCTCTTCTGTTTTCCCAGCCTCTATTTCTTCAAGGGTTTTACCTTCCATAAAGGCAGCTATTTCCGCTCCATCGAGGGTTTCTTTCTTCAGCAGCGCCTCTGCAATAGCATCAAGTTTTTCCCTGTTCTGTATAATAAGTTCTTCTGCCATATGGTAGCACCTGTCCACCGTCTGGCGAATTTCCTTGTCAATTGTCTTGGCTATTTCCTCACTAAAATCCCGTTCCCTTCCAAAATCACGTCCAAGAAAAACCTGGTCGTGCTTGCGGCCAAGAGTAATGGGACCTAGCGCATCACTCATGCCGTATTCCATGATCATCTGACGCACAATTGCAGTAGCCCGTTCCAGATCGTTCTGGGCTCCAGTGCTTATCTCATTAAAGACTACATGTTCCGCAACCCTTCCTGCCAGAAGAGTGGCAACCCTTTCCAACAACTCGGAACGGGTCAGGTAATAACGATCCTCCTGAGGCAGCATCATGGTATAGCCCCCCGCCCTGCCGCGGGGAATAATAGATACTTTATGAACAGGATCTGTTTTGGGCAGTAGAAATCCCACAAGAGCATGCCCGCCTTCATGAAAAGCCACTAGCTTTTTCTCAAAATCACTGATCACCCGGCTTCTCTTTTCAGTGCCTCCGATGACACGGTCTATTGCCTCTTCCATCTCTGAAAGTGTAATAACTTTTTTGTTTCTTCTCGCTGCCAATAGGGCGGATTCATTGACCAGGTTTTCCATATCAGCTCCTGTAAAACCAGGTGTCCTTCTGGCGATAATTTTTAAATCCAGCCCAGGCTCTAGGGGTTTGCCCTTCACATGAACCTGAAGAATTTCCTCCCTGCCCTTAATATCAGGATAGTTAACGGTGACCTGCCTGTCAAAACGCCCCGGACGAAGCAGAGCCGGGTCAAGAATATCAGGCCTGTTTGTAGCTGCCAGAATAATTATCCCCACATTAACATCAAACCCGTCCATTTCAACTAGCAGCTGATTGAGGGTTTGTTCCCTTTCATCATGCCCGCCTCCGAGGCCTGCTCCCCGATGGCGGCCAACCGCGTCTATCTCATCGATAAAGACAATACAGGGAGAATTTTTCTTGGCATTTTCAAAGAGATCCCTCACCCGTGAAGCACCTACACCAACAAACATTTCCACAAAATCGGATCCACTTATACTGAAAAAAGGAACACCTGCCTCACCCGCTACAGCTCTGGCCAAAAGTGTCTTCCCAGTGCCGGGAGGCCCGACAAGCAGGACACCCTTGGGAATGTGTGCTCCCAGATCGTTAAATTTCTTTGGATCTTTTAAATATTCCACGATTTCCTGAAGCTCAGTTTTTTCTTCGTCAGCCCCTGCCACATGATCAAAAGTAACCTTCTTACGCTCCGAATCGTAAAGCCTTGCCTTGCTTTTGCCAAAATTCATGACCCTGTTTCCGCCACCCTGAGTCTGCTGCATAAAGAAAAAGAATAAACCAATGATTAAGATAAATGGTATCAGATAAGTCAACAGGGTGGACCACCAAGGGGGCTCAGGTTCAGGATGCGCTTCAAAAGCAATCTTATTTTCAATAAGCCTCGCGGAAAGCGAGTCATCAGGAGGCTGATACGTTCTTACTTTTGTCCCATCCCTTAAGGAAGCCTCCACTTTGTTGCCCACAATAATAACTTCATCTATCTCTCCCCTCTCAATATGTTGAATAAACTGAGGGAAATAATTTATATCGCGCACCACTTCAGGCGGCTTACTAAAAGTCTGGATAAGAGCAACAGCAATCATAAAAACCAAAAGATAAAAAGTTGCCTGACGTAAAAAACGACTGTTCAAATTCCCCGAAAACCTCCTCTCCTACTCCTAGCCATAGAACTTCAAGCTAAATTGTATCACACTTATTTCTCAAACTCAAGCAAAACACAAAGGTCAGGCAGATTTCGGTACTTCTCGTTAAAATCCAGCCCATATCCCACCACAAATTCATCAGGAATGCAAAATCCGCAGTAATCAGGCTCAATATCCATCATTCTTCTCTCCGGTTTGTCGAGCAGTGTTACTATTTTTATGGAACGTGGATTCCTGGATAAAAGGTTTTCCCTTAGATAACCCAAAGTTAAACCTGAATCAATAATATCCTCCAGAATAATAATATCCCTGTTTTCGATACCTGTTTCAAGGTCTTTCAAAATCCTTACCACGCCGGACGTAGAAGTTGAATGACCGTAACTTGAAACTGCCATAAAGTCAATTTCCACAGGGATTGTTAAATGCCGTATAAAATCAGATAAAAACACTACTGCCCCCTTCAAAACACAAATAATTAAAGGGTTTTTATCCTTATAGTCCTCTGATACTTTTGCAGATAACTGTTTTACCTTTGCTCTGATCTCCTCCTGTGAAAGGAGAATTCTGGTTTTTGCCATTCAACTATCCCTCCCAATTTCTTAAATTGTCTTTAATACTAAAACCTTTTTCGTTTCCTCTGTAACCCTGCAGTTATGAGAAATTTGTTTTCCTACTACCCATATTATTTCATCTCCAGCAGCAACCAGAGGGATTGAATCTCTTTCTTTCATAGGAATCTTATGGTCAATAAAATATTTATTTATTTTTTTCTTACCAGGAGCGCCAAGGGGATGAAAACGATCCCCTTCCCGGCGGGCCCTTACAAGCAGTTTTGAGCTATCGGCATTGAATTGAAGATGATTTTTATCACGAAGCAGGTCGAGCACCTTTTCATAATCCAGGTATGCTTCTTTATGTTCGTCCGGCGGCCATGAAAGCTGCTCGGGAGAAATTAATTCGGCCTGCAGTATCTGCCCCCTTCCGGGAATATTTTCTCTTCCGGGAACGGGCAGGTTAAATGAAGTTAATTCTCCTCTTTGCTGAAGCTCCTTAAGTAAAATGACCAGCTTATTGTAACGCTTTGATACCTCAAGCCCCCCTGGAAGGTCAAGCAGCCCATGTGGAGTTCCCGTCCTGTAGAGCTGCAGAACCGCCCTGATATGATTATAGCCAACTTCCCGGGGAACTGAACCCGTCACCCTGCAGATAGCAAGGCGCAGAATCCTTCCCTGAAGCGCCTCGTGCTCTCCAAGTAATTTTTCACCTTCCAACTCCAGGCAATTAGTATCTTCTTTAGTGATTATGCGGGACAAACTCTCTGATGCGGCATTTTCTAAAAAATCCTTATCATGTGAAAGAAGGCTCGATAAACGAAACAAGCCCCTGCGAAGATCTGGATTGAATTCCCTCTCCAGATAAGGCAAAAGCTCAAGGCGAATCTTATTACGTAAAAACCTCGAATTAAGATTTGTTTCATCAAAACGGGGAGAAAGGCCGTTTTCACGACAATAAGCGTTAATCTCCTTTTTATTTATTTTTAAAAGAGGTCTTACCAAATAAAGTTCCCCGTCCCCCAATCTTCTTTTTACTTTCATTCCTGACAAACCATCCAGGCCCGTACCCCTTAGAAAATTTATCAAAAGAGTCTCCGCCTGGTCATCCAGGGAGTGCGCTGCCGCAATACTTGAAGCACCGATCCTTTTCGCAAGCTGTTCCAGGAATCTATAGCGCAGACGCCGGGCAGCGTCTTCAGGCGATAATTTCTTTGATTTTCTAAAAGCTTCCACATCCACTTCACCTATCGTGCACGGGATCCCCATTTTCCTGGCTTCACGCCGCACGAATTCAGCATCCTGCTTTGCAGAATCACCCCTCATGCCGTGATTTAAATGTGCCGCATGAAGGGAAAAATCCAGAAATTTTTCTCTCTTTAACCGTTCCAGGATATGCAATAAAGAAAGGGAGTCTGCACCCCCTGAAACTGCAACGATTACCAGGTCTCCATTTTCAATTAAGTTTTCTTTTAGAATCACTTTTTTGACATATTCAGGCAAATTGGCCATCTGTATAAAATCTAGTCCTCCTAAAGAAGCATTCCTTATATATTTTTCTCTAAATCAAAAAAAAATCCTTCATTTTAGAGGAAAATTTGTATATGATCTGTAACTACTCAGACCAATAGGTTACTTAAAAGCGCAGGACGCGAAGCATGGGGACGGTTCCATCGTCTTCCCATTCATTTAAATAATAGTTGCGTGAGAGCTATAGTTAATGTCCAAATGGCTTCAGGCGTGCCACCAGTACTGTAAGATCGTCCTGCACACCCCGGGGCCAACGGTAGCAGGCTTCTTCTATTAACCTGTCTGCAATTATCTGGGGATGGTCATGGCGAATTCCACTCAGAGCATTTACAATCCAGTCTTCCTCCGATTCAGGACGGCTGTCCGTTAAACCGTCAGTTACCATAACAAGTATACCGCCATCAGTAAATTTGAAAGACTCCTTTTCAGGTGTAATTTCTTCAAGAATACCTATAGGAAGAGATGAAGAACCTATTACCCTTATTGCCTCACCTTTTTTAAGAAAACTTGGGGGAGCTCCAAGTTTATAAAGGTCAGCCTCACCTGAATGCAAATCAATGAGCGCCAGATCAAGTGTTGCAAACCTTTCTGCCGGATAACCCAACCTCAGCAATGTATTAATCGTATTTATAACAACTTCGCGACGAAAACCTACTCCGAGGAGGTGCTCCATTAACTTTACTGTGGAAATGCTGGCCATACGCGCATCCTTGCCGCTGCCCATTCCATCACTTAGAACAATGGCCTGTTTTCCCTCTTTCAGCGGCAAAACGGCATAACTATCCCCTGAGACACTTTCTCCATCCTTGGCAACCTGTGCAACACCAATCTCTACCAGAAAACGTAATGTTTCACTTTCATTAATCTTTTTTTCCTTTTCTCCCGGTTCCAGCTTCAATTCCTGAGCAAGGTCATGCATTACAAAAGAAATACCTTCGAGCTGCTCTGAAACAAGAGAGCGGCTCTCGTGAATTTTATCCTGCCAGTGACAGTTTAGCCGGTAAATTTCCTTCATATTCCCCACAGTTTTTACTATTTCCCGCTGCCTGGGACAGTAACGTTTTAACCTCACTGAAATATTTTTATCCATAAATTTTTCATCGTCATCCACAGCAGAAAGCATGGAAATAACTCTCCTGTACTGATTATAGAGATCCTTCTGCCAGCAGCGCTCATAAAACTCACATGAAGTGCATACTTTCCTGCAGAAAAAATCCACAAGGGGTGAAAGATCTCTCTTTGACCGAACTTCATCCTCCTCGTTCAGAGGGCGAAAAGTAACAGCAAGTTCTTTAAATACTGCTGCAAAATCCTTAATACGGGCTGCCATGGTAAATCTAAGTTTGTCCTCTCCTTCCATATTAAAGGGCCAAAAGATACTTAAGCTCTTCAGTCTGTTCCAAAAAGAAAAAGGCACTAGCAAAAATGCGATTATTACAATGGAGTCTTCCCATAGGCTTGTTAATATATATCCTCCTTCAAAGCTATAGTAGGAGAGAAACCGTAAGACAGCAAAATACCCAAGGGCTGCCCAGAAACGGTGGTATGGCCGCAATAACCCTGCCATTAATCCGGAGATGGCCAAGGCCCCTGTAAAGGTAAACATGGCTGGATTACTTAAACTAATGCATATCCCCAGGACAAGGCCACCCATTGCTCCCCAAACGGGCCCCCAAAGATAAGCCCACACGAGAACGAGCAAAGGGCAGGCAATATTAATCAACTCAATGCCATTTAATGATAGACCGCTCATCCCCAAAAAAAACAGGGATAGTATGAGGACAGCACCTACTATTACCTCAGGTGAGGGGCGGCTTTTACTTTTCGAACTAAGTTCCTCAAAAACTGGCTGGAGCAGCGGCGGTAAAAGAGCTGCCAGGGAAACCTCCATGATCACAATTAATGTCTCATAAACTGGAAAAGCATCCAAATACAGCAGCGGTAAACGAAGCAAAATAATTGTCAGCGGTAATGAAAGGTAAATGGCCGATTCTCTTTTAAAAATCTTTAAGCACAGAAAATCCAATCCCAACCATATGATCATTGCAGCAGGTAAAAACCAGGGCGGGAATACACCGGGCACGGAGATAACCCAACCTGCGAGAACAGCAATTGTTGTTATAAATCTTTTTTCGGGATATAAACGATAGGCAAGAGCCCAAAAAATGAAAGCAAAAGGCGTAATTTCTCCCATCAAAGAAGCCCTTCCAATAAAAAGTGCGGCAATAAACCAGGCCGTGTTTCCCCAATCCAATTTTAATCTTAATGCTTGTCCCTTAATAAGCTGAGGAAACTTAGGATACTTCAAGTCTTTTTTCCTAAGAGGAGATTGAAGAGGCCATTTTCCCATGCTAATTTTTTCCAAGAGCGAAACCTCCCTTTATGAAATACATACACCATCGCTTAACAACTAAAACGGTTCCATCCTCTTCCCCGCGCCTCCCAAAGACAAGGGAAAAAAAAGACAAGGGAAAGACAAGGGGACGGTTCTCCTGTCTGAAGCCCACCATCGTATCTTTCCACACCCACCACGTTTTGTCTGCACTTCTGAAGTAGGGGACATTCTTCAAAAAAAAGGTGTGTCCCCTTACCTATTCCCGTTCCTATAGCACCGTTCACTGCTCATTGCTAATTTTCGCAGTAGTGGTAGTCAGTATTTACTTATAGTTATTATAACTGGTGGTGCAGGAAATATTTGTCATAAAAGGGAGGTCAAAGAAATTTTTAAATATTGAGAATTTATGACAAAAGGTAACTTATTACTTGTGTTTTACTGTAAAAACAAAAAATTACCATCCTTAAAATCGTTAAAACAGAGTTGTCTTCCCTTTAATGCTGTCGAAAAGGGAAGACAAAAATCTTTTCAGCAAGCTCTTTATCCATAAAAATATGTGAGAATTCTAGCCTCACCGACAAAACGGGGAAATCCCTTTCTATGAATAACCTGGCTCCAGAGACTAAACCCAGAGATTTTAATCTCTCAAGCTGCAGGGAATCTTCCAGGCTCAGGGATTTTATCACTCCAGACTCTCCCGCTTTTAGGGAAGAAAGAGATACAACCCCGGAAAAAGTTTTCCTGTAACCAACCTTAGATAAAGATGAATGATTCAACTTCCACAACCTCCTTTCGAGACAGGGGGACGGTTCTTTTCTCGAGACAGGGGGACGGTTCTTCTGTCTAAGAACCCACCATCGGTTGGCAACACACCACCCGAGACTTGGGGACAGTTCCATCGTCTGCCCTTGGTCCTTCGGCCCTTCGGCTCTTCGCTGCGCTGCGAGGACACTCGAACCGTCCCCAAGTCTCTCCCCATTCTCTCTGCCTCTCTCGGAAAGACATGGGGACGGTTCTTCTGTCTAACGGGAAAGCACGAAAGACAGGGGGACAGTTCCCACCAAAGACATTCTTTTGTCTGGCATTCACCATCGTAAAGACAGGGGGACGGTTCTTTTAAAGACAGGGGGACGGTTCTTTTGTCTGTGAACCACAAAGACGGGGTCTGCTTATAGAAACACAGACACAGGGTCGGTTATTCTGTCTGGGAACCACGAAGGCAGGGGTCTGGCTCAGAGAAAGAGGATGGTGTGCATTATGGTTCCGATTCCGTAGGTGATTATTGCTATGAGCAGAAGAATGAAGAGACTTTCTGCAGTTCCCCGTTCTTTAAAGATAATGATAAGCTGTGCGATGCAGGGAAAGAAAAGAGAAAGAACGGTGGCTCCGATGAGAGCCGATGCCGGCGCCAGAATACCCTGCTGCATAAGATCATATAGCCCTGCTGCTGCATAATCCCTTCTCAAAAAACCAACAAGAAAAACACTGACTGTCTCACGGGGCAGACCCATACTTAAAAAAAGAGGAGAAAAAAAATTCTCAATGGAACCCCAATAACCCTTGATCACCAAAGCCTGGAGGGCAACACTGATGAGTAAAAAAAATGGAACTACTTCCCTCAGATACCATAAGATTCTTGCTCCTGTTTTTTGTAAAACAGCCGAAAACCGGGGAACTCTCAGTGGAGGAAACTCAATACAGGAGTAACCTTTTTCTCCCGGATATAAGCGGTTTAACAAGAGACCCGAAGTTATAAAGAGTATGCCCCAGGTAAACCCCCAGATTAAGAGCAAGCGTGGGTATGGCGCCAATATAGCCACAAGTAAACCCAGTTGGGCAGAGCAGGGAATCCCAAGGGAAAGCAAAAATGTAGCCAAAAACCTTTCCCGGCGGGTTTCTAACAGTCTTGTAACCAGCACAGCCATTGTGCCGCAGCCAAAACCCATTACAAGAGGAACAGCGCCCCGACCGTCAAGCCCAAGATAACGCAAAGGCCTGTGCAGAAGATAGGAAAGGCGTGGTAAATAGCCACAGTCTTCCAGCAGAGCAAAGAAGAGAAAAAAGATACCTACTATAGGTAAGACAATGGCAAGAGAATAACGAAGGCCCATGGTAATAAGGCCATAATCACCAAAAAGGTATTCTCTTAAGTATAAAGATCCCAGATATTTTTCAACGAAAATGCGGCAGTAAGGGATAACAATTTCAGTAAAAACCCTTTTCTCCAGAAAACTTACTATCGTTCCAGCTCCCAAAACTCCTAAAAAAAGATAGAAACAGAAAAAAAGAAGAAGAAAAACCAAAGGATAACCAATCCATGGGTTAATTAGCAGATGATGAAGCCTGTAACCACTGTTTTTTATTGAAAACGGGTCTGTCACCTCAAAACTGCTGTGGAAACCTTTTTCTGAGCAGTTTGCAGGCTGTCTCTGAAGGAGAGGTTTTTCTTTTTTGCGGGAAGTATCATGGAGCGCGTCCAATGAAAATGAAGGAAACAAAAGGGTTTCCATCTTCTTTTTTAGCTCTCGAATCCCAACTTTCTGAGTGCTTATGGTTGGAACTACGGGAATTTGCAGTTCTTTTTCCAGGACTTTCTCATTTATGGAAATTCCCCTTCTTTCTGCCTCATCAATCATATTTAAAACCAAAATCGAAGGGGTCCTGTAATCCTTCAACTGCCGCAGCAGGTCAAAAGTTCTGGGCAGTGCGGCTGTTTCCGCAACAAAAAGGATTAGATGGGGCTTTTCCTCTGATAGCACTTTCATGGTAACTTTTTCGTCCTGACTTCTCCCCTGTAAAGAATAGATACCCGGTGTATCAATTATTTCCACATCTCTGTATCCGATTTTCCCTTTTCCTCTCGTAACCTCAACGGTTGTTCCAGGATAATTGGATACTATTACATAGGCCCCGGTTAAATGATGGAACAAAAGGCTTTTCCCCACATTGGGAAAGCCTAACAGCAATACTTTTTTGTGGTTTAAAGCGTCCATTTTAACCCACTCCCATAGATATATATGCTAGAGGGGAGCGGCTTAAATATAAAAAACGACCTTTTAGAGGTCGCTCAGGGAAAAAATTTATCTTGTTGCACTGTCCCTCGGGAACCTTTAGGGAATGTCCCCAAGTCCTTCGATGGGGAGGATGACGTTGACAGTGGTCCCCTGGCCCAATTCGCTTTCGATGTGCAGTTTACCTCCCATTCTCTCAACAATCGCTGAAGATATAGCAAGGCCCAGGCCGGTGCCCCCGGTTTTTGTGGTAAAAAAAGGCTTCAGGATGCTCTGCAGGTGTTCCCTGGGAATACCAGCACCATTATCCCTGAAAGAAACCCAGGCATTTTTATCGTCCCGGTGCAGAGAAATTTCAATCCGGCCGCCTTTCGGCGATACGGCTTCAATTGCATTTTTGGCAATGTTTAAGATTACCTGCTTCAGACCGTTTGAATCCCCGATAACGGGGGGAAAGCCCTCAGTTATGGAGCATTCAGCAATCAGTTCAACATTATTCAAATGTGCTTCGCTCTCCAGAAGGAACTCCAGTTCTTCAACAACCCTGTGCAATTGAACAGGTTTGAGAATCATTTTCCCCTTCGGTTTGCTCAGGTTTAGAAAATCGGTAAGAATATTATTCATGCGGTGCAGTTCTCCGCTTATCTTTTTCAACAGCTCTTTCCGCCTGCCTTCGTCATTAACGATCTTCAGGAGCTGGATAGCCGCCCCCGCTGTAGCCATGGGATTGCGGATTTCATGAGCAAGTCCGGCTGCCACCTCCCCCGCAGTGGCCAGCCTCTCCCAGTCCTCCTTATGTCCCTGCATGTTGACGGTTTCTGTTACATCCTCAAAAATCAAAATGGCACCACTGATAACATCTTCCTGTAGAAGAGGGATAAGATCCCAGCTTAAATGAATAAGCCCTTCTCCTTCCCCCAAAACCAAACGTTTCTGAAAAAAAGCATCCCCATTTTTAATAACACTGCGGACAGCCGTCTCTATAAAACTGCCTAAGCCCTGGCCTTCGAAATCCTCTCCCAGAGATAAAGTAATCTGTTTCGCGGCAAGGATATCCAGAGCTGAGCGGTTTGCAATCACAGCACTACCTTCTTTATCGATGATAATAATACCGTAACCAATAGTGCTAAGGAGCTTATCTACCTGCTGCTGGAGCATTTTATAATAGTAAGAGATCGCCACGGCTGTAAGGGCATGTTTGGCCAGGGATGATAACAGCATTTTCACATCAACTTTTTGGGGGTTAATCATTCCCAGGCTTGCCAGTGACTTGCCCCTGCGCAGGATTAATTCCTTTATTATATCCCCGGTTCCTCTATCCTTTTGAAGGTGCCCGAGGGAAATTTCATTTTTTTCCCCACGGCTTACAAGAGCAAGCCATTCATGTTCCAATTGAAGCAAGAACCCCTTTTTCTCCCCCACTGAAACAGTTGTTGTTTCACCGGAACTGTTAGATGAAAAAACCCAGGCCCCTTCTGCTTCGGAAAGAATACTCAGGGAACTCGCCAGGAAATTAAGGATCCGACGCAGGTCGAAATGATCAAGGCAGAGGGAATAAACCATGAGCCTGTTAATCTCCTCAAGAGATAAGAGCATTACCCGCTCCCTCTCCGTAGTCTCCTTCAAGGAATTTAACATCCTGCGGTAGAGCAGATCCACACTCTTTGCCTTTTCCTTCAGATCATCCCGGGAGATAGTTCTGACCACTGCCGGCAGCTCGTCTGTTACTCCATATTCCTGCAGGCAGGTCTGGAAATTTAAACGGGAATCGGGATTACCTTTTTCAAAGCCGCCCGCCAGGATCAGAGAGAAAGACCCATCTATTTTTATTACGGCGATTGGAATTCCCAGCGGATCTTCCAGAATTTGTAGATCCGTCCCGTCTGACTTCATAATTGTCTCAAAAAATTTGTTATACTCACTAAAAAGCTCGGGATACCGGTCAAGTTTAAAAAAAAGAGGAAAAGCGTTAAATAAAGCAACCATCTTTCCTCCGGGATCGATTACGGCAATCGTCATCTTCAAGAGCCGGGCGAGAGAAGCCTGAAACTCCAGCCACCTGGGAGATAAAATAATTCTGTTCATTATAGTTCTTCTCTTTCCCGGGAAAAGAGTCCTCTCATTTTACCATTAAGACGGGGAGAGCCGAAGTTAGCCTTAAAACGCAGGATAAAACTATTTTCGGTAGCAAATATTTCAGCCAATAAGAACCACCTTCCCTTTTATAATGGTTGGCAGGCAGCTGATGTACATAAAAAAAAAGAGAATATTTACACAATTTAGCATAACATAGTTTTTTTAAAAAAACAAGAGAATAGTTTAAAAAATGTTAAAAAAAGCTAACTAAAGGAAATTATGTCGGATTACACCCCATATTAAACCTCCTTCTGAGACGGTGAGGGACTCTTTTTTTATGTATTCCATTATTGCCAAAAGTGCCGACGTGCCAGCTATTATTATATCTGCCCTCTGAGGCGCAAAGGGCAGCAGTTTCCTTCGCTCCTTGGGTGAACTCCCGGCGAAGATTTCTTCCCACTTTTTGATCTCCTCTTTGTGTAAGAGATAGCCATGTACCGGTCCCGGCTCATAATGCTCGAGCTTGAGGGCAAGAGCAGCAAGCGTTGTTACCGTACCTCCCAGCCCGACTAATTCTTTTTTATAGAGGAATGAAGCATCACCCAATTCGCTGATTATCCTGGCCTTAAGTAAATCCGCTGTTTCGCCTTCTCCAAGAAATTGTTCCTGCAGGCTGACAGCCCCAAAAGAAAAGCTTTTGTAGGAGAAATGCCCCCTCTTTTCCCAGGAGAGTTCACTGCTTCTTCCTCCCAAATCCAGGACTATTAAGTCCTCATCCAAAAAACCGTTATTCCTTAGAGCTTCCCGGGCCCCCAGAAAACCATAATGCGCCTCTTCCTCCGGGGTAAGCAGGCGCACAGGTAAAAATGAATGTTTTCGTACCGCGTCAAGAAAAGAACCTCCGTCACGGGCTTCCCTCACTGCGCTGGTTGCCACGATCAGACCATCTTTCACATCTTCTTCTTTCATACGCTCAAAAAGACAGATTAAGGCTTCCAGCGTCCTCTGTCTGGCAGCAGGGAAAAGATTTCCTCCCGGACGCAGCTTTTCACCCAGCCTTGTTTCTATTAACTCACTTTGCAGGGTTGTGACCCTTTGGTCATAAACCCCTGCAACAATTAATCGAATAGAATTGCTACCCAGGTCAATTACTCCTACCTTTTTCATGACAGATTACTCCTATTTTTATTCCGGAATTTAGAAAAGCACCTCACGGTGCCTTTTAGATCATATAAATTATAAAGATTCCTATTCAAGGCCTTGTCGGAAAGAGCTCTTGCTGCCCCCTCTTTTGGAATCCGTATTTTTTTTAATGTCCTGCTGCTTTTCATCACTGTCTTTCATGAACTTGGCCAACTTATCTTCAAAAGTTACGCCGATCACTCCCTGAAAACGGGTATTTTTTCTCGGATTACTCCTTCTTACAGGCTGCTCCTTCTTTTCTTCCACCGAAGCACGCCTGATGGAAAGCCCTATTTTCCCATCCCCGTTTACTGTAAGAACTTTGACTTTTACATTGTCCTTTTTTTTGAAGTGGTCGTTAATATCTTTTACATAAGTATCAGCCACTTCAGAAATATGCACCAAGCCTGTTTCACCATTGGGTAGTAAGATGAAAGCACCAAAATTTGTTATCCCCGTTACCACCCCTTCCAGTATTTGTCCAACTTCAATCGACGGCATATGAAAAAAATATCCTCCTTATGAAAAAATAAATTAATAAATGACTCTAAAGATAGATTATACCTTCTTGAGGTAAATTGTCAAGAGAGTAATTTTAGATCCTATTCCCCTACGAAAAAAATTATTTCTCCCGGACGAACCATTCCCAGATGCTTTCGGGCCTGAATTTCAATGTAATCATGATCATGCAGCAGCAGCATGATCTCCTCTTTCAGCCTTTCGTTTTCGGCCTGAAACGTCTCAAGAGCGAATGAAAGTTCATTGATCTCTCCTCTGGTCACCAGATAGGCCCTGGTTTGTCCCCAAAAAAGATAAAGAACTGTGATCATGCACATAGCAAATACTATTAGAAGTAACATTTTTGTAAAACCGTTTCCAGATCTCCCTGGATGAATCAGGATTTTATTATTCTTTTTCATTCTTATTTTCCTTTTCCTTCAGGAAATAGTTCTTTAACCTGTAACAATGTCTTATACAAATAATTCTTTTTTTGTTTATGAAATCCTGCAAGGCATTCTTCCATTTAATAATTTTTAGAATAATAAATCTAATAAATTTAAAAGTTAGAATTAAATGTTTGTAAATATATGGACTAATAATTAAGTAATACAAGACAATGCCCAGGGTCAGAGCCAAAAAAATAAAAAACCTGACTTCACCATAGTTCCATATAAAAAGGGCAATGTAAATAAAAAAAGCTGACAGCAGACATAAAAAAAGATCTACAAAAAAAACCGTCATCCTCTTGAAATGAAAAACCTTTCCAAAAGACCTGAAAAATTCAAAAACAAAACCTATGACAATCCCGATTAAGCCAAAGTTCAGAAAAATAATAAACTGCTGATCAGTCGGTATTCCTAACATTTATTTAAAAAGTCTTTCTAAAAAACTTTTTCCCCTGTCTTTTCTTCGGATGCCCCTTTCCTCCGAATAAACCAACTCCAGGAGATAACCCTGCACCACAAGCTCTCCCTGCTCCAGATTAAGGTGATTTATATGAAGGTCTTCTCCGCGCATGGCCAAAAGTCCCTGCTCAGTTTCAAGAATAATCTCCTGGTCATCGAAGCTATCAACATTAAGAACCCCTGAGATCTCAACTTTCTCGCGGTTATCCACAATTAACTTGTGGCGCTGTTGTTTAGTATTGAATTTGTCATCCATGGCATACCTCTCCTTTTGTTCCATTATATTGGAAAGTCAGCAGAAATATGCCTTGATTTTACGTCAGTCCCATAAAGAAATTATATCTATGTCTCTATAAAAATAATGAACAATTTCCTCGGGGGAATTTCCCTCTTCCGCCATAGCACGGGCACCCCACTGGCAGAGGCCGACACCATGCCCATAACCCGTTCCATTCATCTTTAGGCTGCCCCCTTCAATATTCAACTCTTCCACAAATGTAGAACGCATTTCGGTGCTGCCCAGGCTTAAGCGAAGACCCGGTCCGGAAATGATCTGGTCATTAACCCTGAAGAAAGCGGCACGTCCTGAAGGTCCGGTTTCTTCTATCTCAACCGACTGCACGACACCGGGATCCTGCCCGGTCATTTCCGTTACACTTCTTCTGACCTGGTCTAGGGTAAAACTGGCGGCCCAGGACCCTTCTTCCTCAGGAATTATTTCTTCCCCCGGGCTTTCCACGCTATGAATATATGGAGGATTACCCCCTTCAAAAGCAAGTCCTTCATCAGCATGTGCGGTTCTCGGCCCGGCAAAAGCATTAAACCATGCCCAGATAAAATTATTATCGTAGCAGGCCACCTCCCCACGCGTTACCCTTACCGCTTCCCTGACCCTGTCCGTGATATCTGCAGCGCTATATGCCTGGAATTCTTCAATATCAGTTGAAGCATGGGCGTTGCGATGAGGGACGCCTCCTGTTTCTGCAATTTTCTGCATTGTAAATGTCCTTGCCAGGATAGCCTGGGCTGCAAGTGCCTCAACAGGCCATTTTGGATCCATCTCCCCGGCAACAACTCCTGCTATATATTCTTCCATGGGCATTTCCACCACTGTGTTCCTCTCGGCAATAAACACAGTGAGAACCGGTTCCTGCCTCTCGCCCCTGTCAATCTGCTCGGGAATTTCCGGCGCATCACTGCCATCGGTAGGTGGGTCAACACGAGCATTCCTCATCTGGCAGCTGGCAATATATACGGCAAGTAAGACAATTACCAGAAGTAAAGGAACAAATCTTCTTACGTTTTTTCGATTTTCGGACAAGTTCATCTCTCCTTAACATCTTTTAAAAACTAGTGTACGCCCTTAACGGCAATTTATTCAGAATTCATGAGACCGATTAAGCTGCAGCGAAGATTTTAAGTAACTTAATCGATATGAAATGAATAGGATAAACAAATATTGTAACAACAAATATTATTCTCAAAGGGGAGAGCTGTTTTGAAAAAGGAAACAATACATAACGGATGGGAACTTGATTTTCATTTTCCCTTGGATGCCGGGTGCAAAAAGCCCCGCACAGAAGGTATAACCATGATTCTGGATAAAGGAACAGGATTAAGAGAAACACTGGACATTCTTGAAATGTGTTCAGAATACATAGATTTCTGGAAGTTAAGTTTTGGCTCTTCTGCTCTCTATAAACCAGCAATCCTTAAAAGTAAAATAGAAATGGTAAACTCTTTTAATATAAAAACCTATCCGGGGGGCACTTTTGCAGAAATTGCCATTGTACAGGGAAAACTTAAAGCTTATCTAAAGCGGGCGCATGAATTGGGATTTACTGCCATGGAAATCTCAGACGGGACCATACAAATGCTTTCACGGCAGAGAAGTCAGGCCATAAAAATGGCCGTGGAAACAGGCTTTTCCGTCCTGACGGAAATAGGTAAAAAAACCAGTGGTGAAATTTTTTACCCCGAACTAATGGCGGAACAGGTTGAAAAAGACATGGAAGACGGGGCCTTTAAAGTCATCCTCGAAGCCAGGGAATCTGGTAAGGGTGTTACCATTTTCAACAACGAAGGAAATATAGAGCAGGAAAAAATGAACAAATTGCTCCTCTCCCTATCCGGACAGGAGCATATAATCTGGGAGGCTCCGCTAAAAAAACAGCAGGTTGATTTTATTAGCATCTTTGGCCCCATGGTAAACCTGGGCAATATTATTCCTGACGACGTTATTTCGCTACAGTCTCTCCGTGCCGGGCTTAGGGCTGATACCTTCAGGCTATCACTGGCACAAAATGAACAATATCAAAGAAAAACCTCAAGTTAACGGCGGATTACATCATGTATAATCTGGATATCATTCTTACTCACCAGGAAATTAACGTTCAGGCTGTGAAAGGGAAAACCTGCATTGCCATCGATACGCTCAGGGCTACAAGTACCATCATTACTGCCTTAAGCCATGGCTGTCCAGAGATAATCCCTGTCGGTTCAGTAACAGAAGCACTGCACATGAAAAAAAATAAAGCTTATGAAGATTACCTCTTGGGAGGCGAAATAGAAGGCCAATACATAGAAAACTTTCATTTAGAAAACTCCCCTCTTGATTACTGTAACGGGAACCTTCAGGGAAGAGGAATAATCTTAAGCACTACAAACGGTACGAGAACCTTAAAAAAGTTAAAAGAGGCCCGTATTGTTGTTATCTGCGCCTTACTAAACGCCAAAGCCGTCGCGGAATGGATCATCCATCAGAAATCTGATGTGATAATCTGCTGCTCTGGAAGGAGAGGGAGCTTCTCCCTGGAAGATTTTTTAACCGCCGGCCGTCTGGCTGCAGAACTCAGAGTAGAAAAAAATAACTTATCCATATCTGACCTGGCATTTACAGCAGCTGCTTTTTACGAAAATATCAAAAAAAGCAGCGCAAACAATAATACCATCTTTAAAATTCTAAAGAATACAGATAACGGAAAAAGACTCATCAAGGCAGGACTTGAAGCGGATATTAAGCACTGCAGTCAGGAAGATATCACGACACTACTGCCCCAATACAGAAGCGGTTCAATTAAACAGATAGAAATCCCTGATCTTAAAGATTCTATGCCCCGTACTTCCGTCATATAAATTGATAACGATATACTGCAAGGGGCGGTCCCGTGAACGGATTTATCTTTATCCTCATCATTTTTATCCTGGGATTGGCTGCCAGATCATCTGCCTTGACAATGGCAGCCGGTCTGTTACTTCTTTTACAAATCCTTAACATTAAAAGCCTGCTCCCCCTGTTGGAAGAAAGAGGAGTGGAAATGGGCCTGCTCTTTCTGATGATAGCTGTACTGGTCCCCGTGGCCTTAGGCAGGGTCGGGACAAAAGAAGTACTGATGACCTTTTGTTCCCTGCCAGGTTTACTTGCAATTGCAGGAGGCGTGATAGCAACAAGGCTGAACGGGATGGGCCTAAACCTTCTGGAAAGTCAGCCACAGGTGATATTGGGGCTTGTGATCGGTTCAATTATTGGGATTGTGTTTCTAAAAGGAGTGCCCGTGGGACCCCTTATGGCAGGTGGAATCGCAGCTTTTTTTCTGTATATCATCCAGCTCTTTGGGCGCTAAATAACTCAAACCTAAGGAATATGGTGGTCGATAAATGTTTGTTAATATTATTTTTTCTCTTTTTGTGATTAACCTTTTGTGGTTCCTAATGTCTGACCCCGTTTTTCCTTTAAATAAATATGATAATTACAGTTACTATTTACATAATTTATTTCGCTCCGAAAAGAAAAAATAGTATACTCTTACATCCATTTTGGTTTAATCTTAGGAGCTGCAGTGCGATTACTTCCAGGATCTATTACTTCAAATATCCCGTTTTGCCATTGGCCTATTTGGCCTAAATGTCCTATGAACGTGCCATTATCATAGGAAAATGGTCCAATACAAGTGTCATATATTCTTGTTGCTAAAATATCTCTAATTGCTCTTTGGTCTAGCGTGCCTGCCTCTTCAATTGCCTGTTGAAGGTGTTCCAGTGATGCATAATAAACCAGGGATCCCCAAAAATCCGGTTCTTCGCCGAAGTACCTTACATATTTTTCATAAAAATCCCCTGCACAAAACAAGCTCTTAGTGTTCCATGCACCTGTGCCCATGATTCCTTCAACTGCTTCTGCACCTAGCACATCCCTAAAAAATCCAAAAATTGGGCATACGCTTAGGAGAAAAACATCAAAATTGAAGTTATTCTCAATTGATTGGGTTACAATATTCATAGCATCGCCTGGATAGACAAATGCAAGAAATGCTTCTGAATTATACCCCTTTGCTTGGTTTAAAAGGGGAACAAAATCCTGTGTTCCTTCCGGATGCCCCTTGACAATTTTTACATCAATTCCTCTGGCTAAAAGTTCTGGGACTAAAGTTCCGGCATATTCGACTCCATGTAAATCTTGTACAAAACTTATTGTTACTGATTTAATTGCTAATTCTTCTAAAATATCTACTAAAACCGGCATTTGAGTATCAGCATGATTTAAAGTAGAAAAAAAATATTTCATATCTGCAACAGCTTCTTTTAGCTCAATAGCCCCACCAGCGCCTCCGATTAAGATATATTCATGTTTATTTGCAATAGCAGCTGCTGTATAGAGGAAAGTAGTTCCCCAGGGGGGGAGTAAGAAATCAACTTTATCTTCGAGAATTAATTTACTCAGCAATTTTTCCATTGTGTCAGCATCAGATTTGTCATCGTACTTTATATATTCAATTGGTAATTTTTTACCATATTCTTTTACAAATATACCCCCCTGATTGTTTACATCTTCGACCCACATATCATAAACAGGCCCACTTGAAACACTCACCCCAAAAGCTAATTGTCCTGTTAGTGATACAACTTGGCCAATTATTATTTTTTCTTTTAAGGGGTCTATCTTATACGTTTCCCGACCATGGTCAGCACATCCTGCGGTAATGGAAAAACAAACGATAAGTACAAACAGAATAAAGCTGCATTTTTTAAACATAAATAAATCATCCCTCTATTATGTTAAGGATACTTTAAATATCTTTTGAAGATTGAACTTTATCTCTCCCCATCTGTTTCGCTTTATATAAAGCCTTGTCTGCATGAAGGATAAGAGATTCTTTGTCTTTAGATATATTAGGATAGACAGAAAATCCTATGGAAAGCGTAACATCTAACCAGCCATTTTGAAACCGAAAAGCATTTTTGATTCTGTTTGCAACAGCACTAACTTCTTTTTCATTTTTTCCAGGCAGAATAATTGCAAATTCATCACCACCATATCTACAAACAATATCATCTATACGGACCATCCCTTTAAAAAATTGGGCACATTTTTTAAGCAGAATATCTCCGGATCTATGGCCATAAGTATCATTGTATTGCTTAAATCTATCAATATCAATCATCATCAGACTTACATTACTTTTATTCCTCTGATAACGGGCGATCTCTTCATCCAATTTCTGATGAAAATATCTATGATTATAGATTTCTGTTAATCCATCCAACACTGATAATTCTTCTAATTCTTTTCTTCTCCTACGTTCTTTTTCTACCGATATAGAAACAAAAAACGATCCCAAAATAATAAATAATGATGATATCAGAAAAACTAAATACAGCTCCTCACTGAATTGACGAGCATATACCTCATGCTGCCACGAAAGATTATAATATTGATTTATCGTCTCCCAGTGAAAAAAAGACAAGACGATTAAAAAACTTTTGGCTAGTATTATTACCACCAGTCCCAGGTAACCAAAGAAATTTGATATTATAAGGGCATAAAAAGATGTTAGTGAGAAGATTACAAAAAGTGATATTAATGAGAAATACGGAACCAGTAAAAAAATATTTAGCAGTATATATATTGAAATAGCAATTATTGTCACTTTTTTTAAATATAATAATTCTTTGTTCTTCAAGCTGAACTCTATGCTTTCCCTGATGTTTCTCCTGCAAAATGTTATTAATTTGTTGAAATATCCGAGTATAAACATAGACTTTCCTGCCTTTTTTCAGACATCTGCACGGTTTCTGCCAAAATAAAAAGATTACAGAATATTTTCGACAACACAACATAAATATCCTTCTTTTGGAAGTACAAGATAAACACTTTCTTTTTCCTCACTTCTACACTTCTACACTTATTATTTTATTTTACTAAGTTACTCTCACCTTTACATTCGCTAACCCATAAAATAAAAGGAATTGTCTCGAAAATTTTATGGGAGGTTAGTAAATGAAAGATCTGGTTGAAAGTAAAACGGCAAAGAAAGGATTTGCCGTGGATTGGTCACCCTTGTGGAAAACAGAAGACTGGTGGACAGTGTGGTTGGCTGCATTAATTATTTTAGCTTCAATATTTAAGCTTATCGGTAAAATACCGGCACCAGGCGGTTGGAGCGGGAATCCCCTCGAGGCTTTTTCAACATCAACAGGATGGCATTTTTTGCTCCTTTTCTGCGGCCTTGCACTGATTACTTTTTTTGCTGCAGCAGTTATGAAACAAAAGGCTAAAGAATATCTGCTCGGCTTTCCCTTTCTTTTTGCCCTATCCTTACTTGCTTTTTTACTGGGAAAGCAGGCCATCTTCGCAAAGTACCAGTTGGATAATGTCATCTGGGCACTGATTATCGGCCTGATAATCAGTAATACAGCAGGAAGGCCAAAATGGTTGTCGGAAACGACCAGAACAGAACTATTTATCAAAACGGGGCTGGTCCTGCTCGGGGCAGAAATTCTTTTTAACCGTATCATGACTCTGGGTACATATGGATTGGGAGTTGCATGGCTTGTAACACCCATAGTCTTTATTACAATGTTATTACTAGGAATAAAAGTCTTTAAGATCCCCAGCAAGTCGCTGGTAGCAACGATTAGTGCCGCCACATCAGTCTGCGGCGTTTCGGCAGCTATTGCAGCAGGTTCTGCAACAAGAGCAAAAAAAGAAGAAATCAGCTATGCGATTTCCATCTCTTTAATTTTTACAGTCCTGATGATGATTGGCTTGCCGTACCTGATCAAGCTTGCTGGCCTGGGAGAGATAGTGGGGGGAGCGTTAATTGGCGGAACCGTTGACTCCACAGGTGCCGTCGTTGTTGCTGGATCGATGCTCGGTGAAAGAGCCATGGAAGTAGCAGCTGTCATTAAGATGATTCAGAACGTGCTTATAGGAATAATCGCCTTTTTCCTATCCCTGTATTGGGTTACCCGGGTGGAGAGGAAAGCTCTTGACAAAAAACCATCCATCCTGGAAATATGGAATAGATTCCCTAAATTCATTCTGGGCTTTGTCCTGGCGTCGGCTATCTTTTCCTTCGTGCTCATTCCTTACCTCGGTGCTGAAGAAGTGGATGCAGTACTTAAAAGCACAAAAGGACTGCGCGGCTGGTTTTTCTGCCTGGCATTTGTTTCTATAGGACTTGAGACGAATTTTCGCAAGCTGCTGGAGTTAGGAAAAGGAGGAAAACCGGTATATTTATACATAGTTGGGCAACTTTTTAATATAGCGCTTACTCTTCTGGCAGCTCTTATCTTCTTCGGGGGAAGATTTTTCCCTGCCGTATTTTAAAAGACATGGGGACGAAAGACATGGGGACGGTTCTCTTGTCTTTCCTAGCTAACGTCCGAGATATGGGGACGGTTCCATCGTCTTACCTTGGCTACGCTACGGAGACAATCGAACCGTCCCCATATCTCTCCTCCAGGAACCGTACTCATGTCTCTCCTCAATTTCTTTCACCGAACTTCCCCACGTCCACTTATGCTACCCTGATTTTACAACAGAGTACTTTCCGGTCATTTTATTACTTAATACGGTCTTTAAGGTTTTTCCCGGCCTTAAAAGCGGGAATATTAATTGCAGGCATTTTGACAGTTTCTTTTTTGGCCGGGTTATAGCCCTGCCTTTCTTTCAGCATCCGGGTAAAAAACGTGCCAAATCCGATTACCTGTACTTTTTCACCTTTTTCCAACGCATCGCTCACCGTCTCAAAAAGTGCATTAATAGCTTTTTCTGCATCTTTTTTTGTAAGCTCTGACTTTTGTGCCACATTCGTGATAAGTTCAGCCTTATTCATTGTTAGCCCTCCTATTCCTTCTTATATCATGGTTTTAACTGCTTTTCTAATGTTTTAGCCTCTTCCCACCAGTGATCCAACTCGTCCAGTGAGAAATCTGAAAAGTTACCACCCTGGCTCAATACCTGCTCCTCTATGTATTTGAAGCGGCTGATAAATTTGTCTATGGTACCACTTAATGCTATTTCCGACTCAACCCCCAAAAATCTCGCGGTATTTACCAGAGCAAAAAACAGATCTCCGACTTCTTCCTCTATTTTTACCTTCTCACCCGCCTGATATGCATCATTTAACTCCCTTGCCTCTTCTTCAATTTTTTTTATGGCGCCGCTTATATCCGGCCAATCAAACCCTAAATCAGCAGCTCTTTTTTGAACCTTTTGAGCTCTCATAAGAGCAGGAAGTTCCTTTGGCATCTTAAACCTTTCTTCACTACCCTGACCTTTTTCCCTTTTCTTGATTTCCTGCCATTTTAATCTAACCTCACGGGCATTTTGAACTTTCTCATTTTGAAATACGTGAGGATGCCGCCGAAAGATTTTTCTGGTGATACCATCCACAACCTGCCAGAGGGTAAAATGCCCTTTCTCCCGGGCCAATTCACTGTGGAAAATAACCTGCAGGAAGAGATCCCCCAGTTCTTCACAAAGATCCTGAGCGTTTTCCCTGTTTAGGGCATCCAGGACCTCATAGGCCTCCTCCAGAAGAAACGGCCTTAGGGAAAGATGGTCCTGCTGCCTGTCCCAGGGGCAACCCTTAGGTGAGCGAAGACGTTCCATCAGATCAGCCATATCCCCCACAGAATAATATGGAGAGGGAGCAAGATGAAAAAAAGTCCAACAGTGAAAAATACCCGCTTCCTCAATCTGTCCCAAGGGCTTTGATTCTTTCAGGAAAAGCCTACCTGTCCTGTCATACTGCAGAACATTAATATCATGTTCAGGTGGATAAAACAACAGCAGTCGTTTTTTTATGGCAGAGATGAGCTGCCTGCTGCAGGGGTGGGAAATGATCAGCTCGTTTTTTGGCAGATCTCTAACCTCTTCCAGAGAATGAGCATCAATGATCGTAACTCCTCCGGAAAAATTATCCTGTCCATCCCGGTCACCGGAAAAAGCCAGAAGATCACCCCAAATATCCTCACCGGGTAAAATCTGCAGAGAATCCTGTTCCTTTGCCAGCAGGAAGCTTAGCTCTCTAACTACTATTTCTCCTCTCCAGGGGTTTCCGGGAACAAAATAAGCTGATGGTCCATCAGCTCTAAGTACTCCAATAATATATTCCGCCGTTATCCTGCACTGGTCCTTTAGCGGCTGGTCTTCATCCACTTCCAAAGCGTCTCTTAAATTTATAACACGAAAATTTTTTTTACGGAGAAATTCTTCAAAGTGAGGGGGAGCAGAATGAAAGATACACGTGCGAACGCTGGAAAGGCGTTCATCTTTGAGGATCTGCAGTGATTTTTCATCACCCCTGCCAAGCCCGATTACAAAAAGTGTGTGCATGTATAAGTCCTCCTATACCGCTACGTATACCGCTACGCCACGGGGACGGTTCCATCGTCTTCCCACTAGCTTTGGTAAGGCGACACACCCCATTTTTCAAGTGGTATGGGGACACACCCCTTACCTTATTCCCGTCCCCATGGCTCCGCCGAGATCCTTCGTTCTTGCTGGGTTCTCATTCTGACTCCTGGCTTCCGTGTAGTTGCATTATCACTTGATTAGATTTAAACGGCGGGCAATTTTTAAGAGCCGTCCGCCTACGCGTGGTACGGATGTAAGGTCTTCTTCCCGTACTCCCCCTATCAGGGAGAGAACGATCACAAAAATTACAAAGCCAAATAAGATGGCAGCAAACAAGGCCACCGCCTGAGCCATCCTCAGTGAAAGAGGTGCAGGCATAATGTTCACTATTATTCTGTAGGCAGTAAATGAGCCCCAGGACATAAAAATTGACGCCGTTAACGGCTTTAATACCAAATCTTTAAAGTTAAACTTCCACTGTGTAACCTGGCTTACCTTTCTGATATTCAAAAAAGAGGCCACGGCAAAACTGATTACAGTAGCAAAAGCAGCTCCACCGATGTGTAAGCTTGGGTCTGCAGTCAGAATCCAGCTTAAAATAGTTTTCAGGACAGCACCCAGAACCATATATTTAACAGGCTCCATTACGTAACCCAGACCCTGCAGAATGCCTGAAGTAGCAATATAAAGGGATAAAAACACCACCCCGAAAGCCAAAATGGAGAGAGGATAAGCTGAAGGGGCATTTTCAAAAAGAACAAGTGTCGTTGGTCCGGCTAAAACAAAAAGGCCCAGTGAGGCAGGAATGCTGAAAAACAATGTAAAGCGCATGGCAATCTCTGTTCTTTTCTGAACCAGAAAGTTGTTTCCTAATGTCTGTGCTTCAGAGATAGCCGGCACAAGGGTCATGGCCAGGGCAATAGTCAGAATCAGGGGAAACTGGATCACAGAACTGGCCATCCCCGTAAGCTGCCCGTAAAGTGCTGTCGCCTCTGAGGTGGAGTATCCCGCATCATGGAGCCTCAGGGGGACAACACTTAAGTCCACCAGGTTTATGAGGGGAACAACAAGGCTTCCCAGGGTAATGGGAATTGATAAAAGGATAATCCGGGAAAGGATAGCCCGGGAACTAAAATCCCGCTCTATAATCTGTTTTTTTATCCTATTGGAAAAACCACCCTTGTTTTTATAGTAAAAATACAATAAGGGCAGCATGCCTAAAAGAGCACCGGCTACTGCTCCAAAAGCAGCTCCTGCCGCGGCAAATTCCAATCCCCTGGGGAGAAGCAAAAAGACCAGGACAATGATGATCACGATCCGGCCAATCTGTTCCATAATTTGAGATATTGCTGTTGGCATCATATCCTGCTGACCCTGAAAGAATCCACGGTAAGCTGACAGTATGGTAACAATAAAGATGGCGGGTGAGATAGCCACAAGAGGATAAAAAGCACGGGGATCTTTTACAATATTCCTTACAAAAAAATCTGCGCCAAAATATAAAATCAAAGTGAATATAGCTCCCAGGAGCGCTAAAACCCAGAGAGAGATTTTAAAAACCCTCAAGGCTCCTCTGTAATCCCTGTGAGCGAGATTTTCAGCTACCAGCTTGGAAACAGCAATAGGAATACCGGCAGTGGAAATGGCGAGAAGTGTTGTATAAATAGGATAGGCCATCTGATAAAGGCCGATACCCTCATCCCCCATAACGGCTGCCAAAAACACACGTAAACCGGCTCCCATGAAACGAACAAAAAGGCCGGCAGCAGTAAGAATTAAAGCCCCTTTTACAAAGGAATGCCCCTTCGCCACAAGAACTCCGGCCTCCTCCACATAGAAATCTCCTCCAATTATACCATATTACTTTAACAAAAAAAGCAGTAACAAGATTAATGTTACCACTTTTAATGTTGGGTTATGTAACAAAGTTCAATTTCGACGCAGTTACTGTTCCATCTGCTTAGCTAAAAACCCTGCAGCAGTTTCCACCAGTTTAAGTTCCATATCAGCCAGCTTCACATCTTTACTCCTTGTGCCCATCAAAACAGCACCAATTGGGTCACCTTCTGATATTATGGGTGCAATAACTTCTGCATAAAATTTTGAGGCGTTCTCTTCGTCGGCATTACGGTAATCCTCATGCTGCGCAGTATCATTAATAAGAACACTTTTCCTTGTTTCCATAACCTTTTCAACGGCCGAACTGAGAGGGCGGTTTAAAAATTCCTTTTTAGGAGCACCTGATACTGCAATAATGGTGTCACGATCCGCGATTAATGCGATATGTCCCATTACTTCATGCAGGGAATCAGCGTACTCCTGAGCAAACTCGCCTAATTCACCAATAGGAGAATACTTCTTTAAAATTACTTCTCCATCGCGGTCCACAAAAATCTCCAGAGGGTCGCCCTCGCGGATTCTCAGGGTCCTTCTGATTTCCTTGGGAATAACGACTCTGCCCAAATCATCAATTCTTCGTACGATGCCAGTTGCCTTCAATCTATTTATACCTCCTTTTATTGTATTCCTCTACATTAAAAGGTTCTACTTTATTATTTAACGCAAGGAGGGGTTTTATTCATTAATTTTTAAAGGTTTCTATATTTGCATCCTGGATCAGTTTTTGGACGTACTGCTCAAAATACTCACGTTTTTTAAATTCCATCGCTTCATCTTTAACTTCTTCAAAAGAAGAATCTCTTGATTCATCTTTTTCCGTAATCTTGATGATATAATATCCGTAGGACATCTCCACAGGTTCACTTATCTCACCTGGCTCCAGGCTGAAAGCTGTCTCTAAGAAAAGGGGATCGCGCATGTCTTGTTCGCTGATGTGACCCAGCTCAATATTACTGTCCATGGAATATTTCTCGCCAACCGCAACGAAGTCAGCGCCTCCCATGAGAAGAGTATGCACATTACGAGCTTCCTCTTTAGTTTCCACTAAAATCTGAAACACATAAACCTGAGCCGGTTTCACCCAAAAACCCGGGTCTCCCTCCACAAAAGCCATTGCTTCCTCTTCCGTAACGTTTAGACCAACATGCTCGTAAAGAGCCTGAGATAAATACGCATTTTTGTTCATTTTTTTAAGATAGTTCTCGTTTAACCCCAATTCTTTTAAACGGGAGTTATACACTTCCTCAGATCCGTAAATATCCTTAATTAATTCTGCTCTTTCCTGTAGAAAATCCTGTTCAATTTTCTCCTCATTCACAAAAAGGCCGAGTCTTTCAACTTCCTGCCGGGTAATCTTATCCCTGATTAAAGCCCAGATAATGTCCTCTTCCAAAATGTCCGCATATTCTTTCTGGGAATATATCTCCTGGGCACCCGGAATATATAAATAAATGAGGTTCAGATAATCCTGCACTTCTTTTTTTCCTATATCTTCGTCGTTCACTCTGGCAACCACAACTTTTTCGGAAACAGGATCAGCACAACCTGACATTAGGATCATCAGCAATAAAATAACAAAAAAATAAACGGTGAGTTGATACGCCCTTTTAGGCATTTCAATTTCCCCCTTTGCGCAATTCTCTTTATTATACCATTTTTGAAAGAAAGAAGGAAATTAACTTTTTGAGAGAGAAAGAATTGTAAGGGTAATTTTTTCATATCTCGTAGTACTGGAGGAAAAGAATAGAAATGTACAATAAGGTAACACCTGAAATAATAGGCCTTCTGGCCAGCATCGTTGGGCCGGCAAATATTATTTATAATGATCATGAGAAAATGGAGTCTTACAGTCATGATGAGATTTTTGAATTTGGGTATTCATCAATGCCGGAAGTCGTCATAAAACCTGAGTCCGCAGATGAGATATCGCTGATCATGAAACTGGCCAATGAAAAAATGATACCAGTCACACCCCGCGGTGCAGGAAGCGGCCTCTCCGGCGGCGCAGTTCCCCTTTTCGGTGGCTTTCTCCTCTCCCTGGAACGCATGAACAAAATCCTGGAGATTGATAAGGGGAATCTGATGGTCGTAGTTGAACCGGGAGTGATAACCAATGACATTAATCTGGCGCTGCAGAGCGAAGGCCTTTTTTACGCCGGTTATCCCCTCAGCCTGCAAAATTGTTTCATTGGGGGGAACGTGGCAGAAAATGCCGGGGGAGCGCGGGCAGTAAAATACGGCGTAACCGGACGTTATGTCTGTGGACTGGAAGTGGTCCTCCCTACAGGTGAGATTATTAACCTGGGCGGAAAACGCCTCAAAGATGTGACAGGGTATGACTTATTGAACCTTCTGGTGGGTTCGGAAGGGACGCTGGGTATCTTTACAAAAGTTATTCTCAGAGCACTGCCCCTTCCCGCTTCCTCTGTATTACTGCTTATCCCTTTTAAAGATATTGAGACCCCTGTAAAAACAGCGCCTCTGGTCATGATGGAGACAGGAATCATCCCTGCCGCCATCGAGCTTATGGATCGGAAGAGCATCGAAATGAGCTCCCGCCTGCTTAAGGAGAAGGTCCCCTGCCAGGATGAAGCGGAAAGCTATCTTCTCTTGGAAATAGACGGAAGTTCTGAACAGGTGGAACAAGATTACAATGCCGTGGCGGATCACTTTCTTAAATACGGGGCATTGGATGTATTCGTGGCGAATACCCCTTCCACAAGAGAGCGATTCTGGAGCATAAGACGGGGAGTCTCTGATGCGCTGAAGGTATTTTACCCTGGTAATATCGCCGAAGATCTGGTCGTTCCAACAACAGCCATTCCAGCTTTGATCGATGAAGTGAATCGACTTTCCATTGAATTTAATTTAGAAAGCAACAGCTTTGGACACCTTGGCGACGGAAATATCCATGTGCACCTTCTGCCCAATAAAGAAATGCCCCAGGACGAATGGGAAAAGGCAACCTCATCGCTGCTGAAAAAACTATATCAAACATCTCAACAGCTGGGTGGTACCCTTAGCGGCGAACACGGTATCGGTCACAAGAGAAAAAATTACATGCCCTTTTTCATGGGAGAAACGGAAATTGCCCTCATGAAAAGAATTAAGGCTGCTTTTGACCCCAATAATATCCTAAACCCGGGAAAGATTTTCGACTAATCTATTTGAAGATGCTTAAATCAATGGGAAGGGGATTGAATTTGAGATAATCGCTGGATACAAAATAATACCTGATCCTATCCTTTTCCCCATTGAAGGCTCTTTGATGATCAGCACCATGGAGGTGCCCGTAAAGGCATACTTTTACATTAAACTGCCGCATGATCGCGATAAACCCCTCTTCTTCCCGATTTAGCGGAAATGGAGGATAATGAAGGGCCACGATAATATTTTTAAAGCCATCGCCCTCTGCTTTTGTGAGGGATAACTCCAGGCGGCCGAGCTCTCTTTTGTAAACTTTCTGATCCTGTTCAGAGCTCTCGTCTCCCGCCAGCGTCCACCCGCGAGTACCGCAAATAGCGATCCTGTCATCAAAAAGAAAGTAGTTGTTCTGCACAGCACAAATACTCTCCGGTAAAACCTCATTCACTTTTGCATAGCTCTGCCACCAGTAATCGTGATTTCCCTTAAATATGACTTTCCTTCCGGGAAGACTGTGAACAAAATTAAAATCATCCCGGGCCTCTTCCAGCTTCATGGCCCAGGAGAGATCTCCTCCTAAGATAACCGTATCATCTTCCTCTACAGAGGCTTCCCAGTTTTCTTTTAATCTTAAATGATGATCTTTCCAGTGATCTCCGAAAATATCCATTGGTTTTTCGCTTCCAAGGGATAGGTGCAGATCACTTATGGCAAAAAGAGACATCACAACTTCTCCTCAAACTATACTTTTACTTTATTATTCCACTATTCCCTATCTTTTCCTTCCTGTAATCAATTTATATCAAAAACCAAAGAGAAGAGTCCAGTGCAATAAATCAGCGAACTCTTAGAAAGTAAAACGCCTTTTTGTAAAGTATAAATAAAATTGTTTTTTTTTAAAAAAACTATTGCTTAAACCCGTCCATAGTGGTATTTTATTATAAAAATGAGGAGGATACCAATGAATGGGAATGTCTCTAAAGACAGATCCCGTCAGAAAGGCAAGAAAGTATCCGGAAAGGTTAAAATTCTCGGTTCAATTGTTAACCTTGAAGAACATGTACAGCCCGACTGGTGGCGGCAAATATTTAATTCAGTATATTTAAAAACAGATGCAGATGTTGTGGATGATCCCAATATTACCAGGAAAGAAGTAGATCTGTTTTCTGAAATTCTAAAACTGTCTCCCGAGGATAGAATTTTGGATTTATGTTGCGGACAGGGGCGCCACTCCCTCGAACTTGGACGGCGGGGTTATCAAATTATTGACGGCCTGGATCGTTCGCGGTACCTTATCCAAAAGGCTAGGGCACAGGCTAAAAAAGAAGGTTTAAATATTAAATTTCGTGAGGGAGATGCCAGAAAGCTTCCCTATCAATCCGATACCTTTGACACAGTTACCATTCTTGGCAATAGCTTTGGTTACTTTGAAACAATTCAAGAAGATATGAGAGTTCTTAAAGAAACATTCAGAGTCTTAAAACCTTGGGGGCGTATCTTAATTGATATTGCTGACGGGGAGTATTTAAGAGAACACTTTCAACCAAGATCGTGGGAGTGGATAGATAAAAAGCATTTTGTCTGCCGCGAGCGCTCTCTTTCTTTGGATAAACAGCGTCTCATTTCAAGGGAAGTGGTTACTCATGTGGAAAAAGGAGTTATAGCAGATCAATTCTATGCGGAGATCCTTAATAACAGCAAACAACTAAGTGAGTTGCTGGAATCTGCCGGCTTCAGCAATATTATTATTGAGGGAACCCTGGGTTCTGGTTCTCAGAGAAATCAGGATCTGGGGATGATGGAGAAAAGGATAATCTTAACTGCCACTGTTAAGAAAAAATGGGCGTCTACGAGAAAAGAAAAGGAAACAATAACCAAGAACGTAGCAGTTCTTTTAGGCGATCCCGCAAAGCCTGATCCCCTTAAGCCTTTATGCCTCTTTAATGAGGATGACTTCTACACTATCGATCAGTTAAAAAGCGCATTGAGAGAATTAAAAGGTTACAGATTTAGTTATTTTAGCAATCATGATACTTTACTGCATGACCTGGTAAAAGTGCGTACGAAATTCGACTTTTTTTTCAATCTATGTGATGAAGGGTTCAATAACGATGCAACAAAAGAGCTTCATATACCTTCCTTACTAGAAATACTTGGTATTCCATATACCGGATCTGGCCCCCAGTGTCTTTCTTTCTGCTATGACAAATCTCTTGTCCGCGGAATCTCAAATGAAATGGGAATACCTGTCCCAAAAGCATTTTTCATAAGACCACAGGACACCGTTTTTGAATTTCCCCTGGAGTTTCCAGTTTTAGTAAAACCAAACCTGGGCGATTCCAGTTTCGGTATAACCCAGCGCAGCATATCTAGCAGTTTCGAAGAACTTGTTAATGTTATTTCTGAAATCAGGGAGAAGTTTGGTTACGATAAACCTATCCTGGTGGAAGAGTTTTTACCTGGGAAAGATATTAGCGTTGGTATTATAGGGAACCTGCCGGATTCCTACACGGTCCTTCCTGTTATCGAAGAAGATTATTCCGCCCTTCCACCGGAACTCCCCAGAATATGCGGGTATGAAGCTAAATGGCTCCCGGAATCACCTTACTGGAAAATTAAGTCAATCCCGGCACAGCTGGAAGAAGATAAAGGAAAATATATAGTGGAATGCTGTTTGAAGTTATTTGAAAGATTGGATTGCAGGGATTACTGTCGTTTTGACTGGAGACTTGACTCCAAAGGAAATCCGAAGCTCCTTGAAGTAAATCCAAACCCTGGTTGGTGCTGGGATGGGCATCTTGCCAAGATGTGCAAGTTTGGCGGCATTTCTTATACGGGAATGCTGGAAAGCATCTTGCAAGCTTTTCAGCAGCGTATGTCAACCCAGATGGTACATGTAAGGCGAGAAGACGAACATATCAGTAGCATCATGCCCCATGGAGTATAAAAAACCGTTGAACCATTTTTATTAATATAATATAAATTGCATGCAAAAAACCCCATTGTGTCATTTCCGCAAGAGGGGTTTGTTTATTATTTTACGTATCTAATTAAAATCCGGTAATATTGAGTGGTGCGGGCGAAGGGATTTGAACCCCCACGAGTTGCCCCACAGGATCCTAAGTCCTGCGCGTCTGCCATTCCGCCACGCCCGCCTGAGACAGATAAATTTAGTAAAATTAGTGGTTCAGTCTTCTTTTAGAATATAACATATTTACCCCAAACTTTCAACATGACCTTCTTTCATAATTAAGCATTTTGTTAAGCACACCAGGGTATCACTTTTCTACAGGGTCTTTGATATGCGTAAGCTCGTGGTAGATTGTAAATGAAGCGGCAAAAAAGAACGCTCCCGCGAGCAAGAAGGCCCAGACTACGTGGGGAAACGTTTTTACAGGGTCATTTGCAGGGGTTTGGATTTCCTCTTCACTCTCCCGGAATTCCCGGACAGCAGAGATGAGTTCTTCCTCGTTTGCTTCTTCTGTGGGTTCTATCACCCTTCCCTCTTCAAATCCTTCAAATTCATCGGCAGGTTCTTCTTCCTGTTGTCCATTCTGAATCCGCGCGGACCTGTCATTTCCAAAAACATCCAGGATTTCAAAGGGTTGGGTGGTCTCAAAAGCTACCCAGCCGTAACCGCTTAAAAAAACCTCTACCCAGGCATGGGCATGGTTTTCCTGCACCAGAATTATTGGAAGCTGACCCATAATTCCAGTATACCCTCCCAGGGTTGCAGATAAGCAACCCGCATCTCTAACTGATTTTCATAAACCTCAACATGCTGGAAGGCAGATGCCAGGTTATCTTCTGCCCCTAAATCAGAGGTGCTCCAGAAGTGCCCCGAGTAAAAATTACTGGCATGGCCTCTGAGGTAAAGTGTTCGGGGAAGGGAGCCTTCGATGATTTCCAGTTCGATTACTGGTGACTAATGTTAAAATAAGGAGCAGTGAGACGACCGAGGCCGTTAAAAAGGGAGAGACGGCTGCCTGAGATTGCTGGAGCAAACCGGCAAACGGAGGGACAAGAGCCACACCCAGAGAAAAAAAGACAAAGAAAAAACCTGTGGCCAGGCCCTTCCACGCAGCTTGACTGCCCCTTGCCACCAACTCCAACAGCGCGGGGAATAATAGGCCAAAGCCCAGGCCGTAAAGAGCCAGGGCATAAAATAAGGCGGGAAACATTTCTAAGAAAAGGGGTCGCCCCCAGGGAACGGGCAAATGGTGCCAGAATTGGCAGTTGGAAATGGGTATCAAAAAATAAAAAGTAGACCACGATCAAAATAATGAAGAGATCTCTTCTGCGTGAGCTCATAGTAATTACATATCATTTCCTTTTTATAACTAATTTGTCCTGATTAGGTGGGGGTTTTTAATCAGGTGGAGTAAGACTCTCCACCTGATTTCCCGATCTTTCAGCTTGCTGATAGGAGTTTATTTTACTTCATCCAGTGAGATTCCCAGAGCATCTGCCACTCCTTTGCCATAAGCAGGGTCGGCTTTCAAGCAATTTCCAATATGCCTGATTTTGATTTCCTTTGGAGCGTCTCCCATAGCCCGGGCTGTATTCTCAAAAAGAACTTGTTGCTGATGTGAATTCATCAACCTAAATAATTTACCAGGTTGGATATAGTATTGATCATCATCTTCTCTGAAATTCCAACGATCTGCTGCACCATTTATAGCAAGTGGCGGCTCTTTAAAATCTGGCTGTTCCTGCCATTGTCCGTAGCTGTTAGGTTCATATCCTATCGTGCTGCCTGCATTGTTATCAACCCTCATTTGACCATCCCGGTGAAAACTGTTGACTGGACAACGGGGAGCATTTACTGGTATCTGGTGATGGTTGACTCCCAATCTGTAGCGCTGTGCATCTCCATAAGAGAAAAGTCTTCCCTGGAGCATTTTATCCGGTGATAGTCCAATGCCTGGAACTATATTGGCGGGATTAAAAGCTGCCTGTTCAACATCAGCAAAATAGTTTTCCGGATTGCGGTTTAGCTCAAAATAACCAACCTCTATGAGCGGAAAATCTTTCTTATACCATACCTTCGTCAAATCGAAAGGATTATACGGCATATTTGCCGCCTGTTCCTCAGTCATGACCTGGATAAACATTTTCCAGCTCGGGAAATCTCCCCGGTCGATGCTTTCAAGCAGGTCCCGCTGATGACTTTCCCGGTCCTTTGCAACAATAGCTTCAGCTTCGGCGTCAGTCAGGTTCTTGATGCCCTGCTGGCATACGAGGTGGAATTTGACCCATACGCGCTCGGGGGATCACGCTTTACAGCATGGTTCAAGTCTGAAAACTTAAGGGGATCGCGAAGGAAAAACACGGGAGTATTGTTCCCCACAAGATCCCAGTTGCCTTCTTCTGTGTAAAATTTCATTGCGAAGCCGCGGATATCACGCTCTGCATCAGCGGCACCACGTTCTCCGGCTACTGTAGAGAACCTAATAAACATGTCAGTTTTTTGGCCGATTTCAGAAAATATTTTTGCTTTAGAATATTGAGTAATATCATGTGTTACAGTAAATGTGCCATATGCGCCAGAGCCTTTTGCATGCATCCTTCTCTCGGGAATCACTTCCCTGTCAAAATGTGCAAGCTTTTCCAGGAACCATACATCCTGCAGCAGCATTGGGCCCCGCGGACCCGCAGTCATTGCATTCTGATTGTCAACGACAGGAGCACCTGCTACGGTAGTCAACTTTTTCTTATCCTTCTCATTCCATGTTAAAACCTCCTTCATGCAAGAATTATAGCAATAATCTGTTATTGTTGTCAATGATTTAATGTCAGTTGATAATATTTATTTTCACATAATCATTTGCACTCTTTACGGGGCTTTATAGTTATTATGTTTACGGCAACCAGTCATCAATGGCGGTTAGGGCCGTACTTTTTTATCTATTCTATTTAAGACCAGAGCCAATACTATCCCGTAAATTAAAGAAGTAATAAAATGGGAGAAAACGGCATTAAATTCATGTGTTTCCAAAGTTGGCAGCCTGATTGCAATGGAAAGAGCATATAATCCAAACCAAGCTGCTACTCCAAAAATCCATCCCTTTATTAAGTAATTTTTACTCGTTAATTTTTGAATTAAAAAAGCAAAAATAATGCCAACAAAACCAGAAAACATTATCTGTGCAAACTGAGCAAAAACTACTTCATAGATATTTAGAGGCAAACGTCCATAAATTGCAACTGCACCCCAATTTAACAGAAGTTCTGTATACAGCCCCAGGCCGAATCCTATCCAATCTACGATGTTCATTGCTATTCCTGCAATGATTCCGGCAATAAACCCTGCAGAGACCCTATCCTTACTCAATTAACATCACCCCACGCGAGATCTCAAAAAAGGTTGATACTAAGCTTAGTTTATTTATCTTTAGATATTTAATCCTGGTATTTTATTCCACAGTCATTATTAAAAAATATAGAAAAAAAAGCCCTTGAAAAAACAAAGGCTTTTCTGTAAATTGGTGAGCCATCCGCGACTCGAACGCGGGACACCCTGATTAAAAGTCAGGTGCTCTGCCGACTGAGCTAATGGCCCATAAAAAAATAAAATGGCTGGGGCGGTAGGATTCGAACCTACGGATGCGGGATCCAAAGTCCCGTGCCTTACCGCTTGGCTACACCCCAACAAGAAACGTGATATTAAATTTTTATTATAATGGGGTGAGTGATGGGACTCGAACCCACGGCCTCCAGGGCCACAACCTGGCGCTCTAACCATGCTGAGCTACACCCACCACATAAACAACAGAAATCTGTCGCAAAGAATAGTTTAACACAACCCATTTTTATTGTCAAGAAAAACGAAACGTTTTCAGAAACGCGTTTTCAAGAAACGAATAATGGCATCACAACCATATAATATAGAGCATAGCATTACTTTTAGCAAAAGAGTAGAATAATATTCTGGGAATTATCGGAGAACGTGAGCGTCAGTGGGGCTAAATAAATCTTTTTACTACTCCCATAAGTTCTTCAATTATGACCTCTTCATTTTTTTGGTCACGAACAGCCTTGCTGACACATCCCATCGTGTGATCCTGCAAAATTATTACGGCTAGCCGGGATAAGGCCATTCGGGAAGCAGCAATCTGGTTAAGAACATCAACACAATAACGCTCCTCCTCTACCATACGCTGAATACCCCGCATCTGACCCTCTATCCTTTTTAAACCGTCCAAAATTCGCTTCTTATTATCCTGGTAGCTGCCATGAAGTTCATGATCGTTATCATTATGACAGTCCATTTTTTCATCTCCCTACAGTTTCAAAATACCCCAGGGGGGTATGCTTTCTTTTTGATTATAACGCTCTCATGAGATGTTGTCAATGAACTGTTTCCCTAACCCCATATTCAGCACATCCTGGTCGTCCAGATAATCCGTTCTAAATAAATGATAATCTATTTTCCTAACTGATTCTATAAACTTAAGTTTCATTTTTGTTTCCTGCCTGGTCATGACAGGAAATCCGAAGTAGTCATTAATATAGTTAAAGGAAGTTATCCCTTTTTTAAAATTATTGATATAAAAAAGATGCTTATTAATTCTTTGGACACTGTTATTGCTAAGACTTAAAATATCCTCGCCAGCTTTATTCCTTATACTTTGTGCAAATGCAGGGTCCTGCTCGTAGCCAATACTATTCCTGCCGCAGGCCATGGCCGCAAAAGCAGTTGTCCCTGTACCCAAAAACGGATCAAGGATAGTATCACCAAAAACAGAGTACATATTTATGAGACGGTAAGGGAGCAAAAAAGGATAGGCTGCACTTCTCCTTTTCAATTCCTTTTCATCTATTGTTTGTTTCGTCCCTTTTAAATCATCCCAGATATCGGAATACCACATATTTCGTTCTTCCCAAAATAGAGCGCTTTCCATACGATTTAACTTTTTCATCGATAGAGGCAAACTCCAGAGAATGACCAATATTGCTATTTAAACTGGAAAACAGATTATCCCACATTTCAATCATGGGATAGGGGGGCGATGTAACAACAAGATCTATGCTGTTTTCTTTTAGATCAATGAGTCCCCTTGAGTCTTTTTCTATCAGCCTGTGTTCTGTATACAACTACTTTGCACAACCCTTCCTTTGTTTATTATTCGTTTCGCCATACTTCCTTAAAAAACCTTTATATTCGGTAATTCTTAGCATTTCACAGATGAAATTGTAAAAAATAACTGATATAATGAGGTTAAGTCAAAGGGGGATAGATCAATTGAAAAAGCTCATTGTTTACTACACCCGGACGGGAATTACCGCTGAGGTTGCTCGGCTGCTCAACAAAGAGCTGGGGGGAGAACTGGAAGAGATTAAAGATACCAGGAACAGAAAAGGCGTACTGGCCTATTTGCAATCAGCTATGGAGGCGGCCTTAAAGAAGCAGGCAAAGATATTAAAAACAAAGAATGACCCCGGTGAATACGACCTGGTTGTTGTAGGAACTCCAGTATGGTCTCACAATATGTCCACTCCCGTGAGAGCTTATCTGGAAGAGAATAAAACGAGCTTCAAAAACACAGTTTTCTTTGCCACCTGCGGGTCCACCGGTGCAAGCAAAACGCTGCGGGACATGGAAAACATTTGTGGGAAAAAAGCGCGGCCGCTGCTGGAGATTAAAAAGACTGATATGAAGTCCGGTAAGTATCAGGAAAAAGTGAAGCAATTCGTCCGTGATCTTCAAACTTAACTCACAACGAACTCGGAGAATATCTCATACCTTGTATTTTTAGCTTTTTGTGGTATAATAACTATAGTATGCGCCCGTAGCTCAGGGGATAGAGCAACGGACTTCTAATCCGTTGGCCGTAGGTTCGATTCCTACCGGGCGTGCCATAAAAGCCGCAAACATCGACGTTTGCGGCTTTCCTAATTTCTGGAAGGTTGTTGTAAACGGCAATGCAAATGTCATAGTTTTCGGCAACTAAAGTGCGGGAAAACGGCAACTAAAGTGCGGATTTTCGGCAATGGAAGTAAGGGTATTAAAAAGACTTTAGCATACCCCCTTTAACAATACAAGATGGAGAC
>JAUSPO010000056.1 GCA_030656575.1 Bacillota bacterium | reverse complement strand
TGTTCCGACCCGGGTCAGGAGATGGTTGTCAACGCGATTAAAGAGTACCAGCTTAACAGAATAGTGGTGGCTTCCTGCTCACCACGCCTGCACGAGTCTACTTTTCAGCGAACCCTGGAACGAGCCGGGCTGAATCCATTTTTACTGGAGATGGCCAACATCAGGGAACAGTGTTCCTGGGTGCACAATAAAGAAAAAGATCTGGCTACGGCCAAAGCCATCGACATTGTACGTATGATGGTTGCGAAAGTCTCCAAAAATGTTCCCCTGCAGCGTCCCACAGTTTTAATTAAGAAAAAAGCCCTGGTAATCGGGGGAGGTATTACCGGCATGCAGGCCGCCATCGATATTGCCGATGCCGGTTATCCGGTGGTGCTGGTGGAAAAGGATAACACCATCGGCGGGAAAATGGCCATGCTGGACAAAACATTTCCTACCCTGGACTGCTCCGGGTGAATCAGTACGCCCAAGATGGTTGCTGCGTCGCAGCACCCTAACATTACACTGATGACTTACAGCGAGGTTGAAGAAGTAAAAGGTTATGTGGGGAATTTTAATGTGAAGATCCGCCAAAAGGCAAAGTCTGTTGATCACGAGCTTTGTACAGGATGCGGCGTCTGCTGGGAAAAATGTCCTAACATGGTGATTAACGAATATGACCAGGGGTTGAGTGCCCGCAAGTCCATCTATATCCGTTTTCCCCAGGCGGTTCCCAGCAAGCCTGTTATCGACCGCCAGCACTGCAGGTGGTTTAACAGGGACGGCAGGTGCGGGGTCTGCAGTGAAGTCTGCCAGGCAAAGGCTATTGATTATTTGCAGCAGGATCAGGTTGTGGATGAAGAATTTGGTGCTATCATCGTGGCGACAGGGTTCGATCTTTTTGGAAATGAAAATTCTTTTGCGGAGTATGGTTATGGCACACTTCCTGATGTCATCTCCGGCCTCCATTTTGAGAGACTCTCCAGTGCTTCCGGGCCTACAGGGGGAAAAATCATCAGACCCTCAGATGGTAAAGAACCTAAAAGCGTTGTTTTTATTCAATGCGCTGGCTCCCGGGATGATGCGAAGGGTAAGAGCTACTGTTCAAGAGTTTGCTGTATGTATACAGCGAAGCATGCTCACCAGGTCCTGGAAAAGATCGACGATGCCCAAGCATATGTTTTTTACATGGATATTCGTACCCCCGGCAAAGCTTATGAAGAGTTTTATCGCCGTTCCGTAAATGATGGCGCAGTATACCTGAGGGGGCGGGTTTCAAGGATTTTTTCAAAAAATAACAGCATGATTGTTCGCGGTGAAGACACCCTTATCAGCAAGCAAGTGGAGATTGAAGCAGATCTGGTTGTCCTTGCCACTGCGATGGTGCCTGGTTTTGATGCTAATATTGTGGCAGGTTTAGTGGGAATCGGGAGCGATAAAGACGGCTTTTTTGAAGAAGCCCACCCGAAACTGAGGCCGGTGGAGACTCATACGGCAGGTGTTTACCTGGCAGGGACCTGCCAGGGTCCAAGGGATATTCCCGATTCTGTCGCTCAGGCTGGCAGTGCGGCAGTAAAGGTTTGCGGCTTATTTTCTGCCGATGAAAGGGAACTGGATCCCATCACCGCTCTGGTGGACGAAGCTATTTGCTCAGGCTGCGGGATCTGCTTGTCACTCTGTCCTTATAAAGCCATTGATTTTATAAGCGTTTCAGCAAGTATGGCTGGCGTTTCTTTCCAGCGAGAGGTTGCTGCAGTCAACGAAGCGCTCTGCCAGGGATGCGGGACATGTGTGGCCGCTTGTCGTTCCGGATCCATCAACTTGAAAGGATTTACAAATGAACAGTTGCTTGCGGAGGTGGAGGCAGTATGTCAGTAGAGATGAATGCAGTTCGTGCGGCTGAGTCCTGGGAACCCAAAATCATTGCCTTCTGCTGTAATTGGTGTGCTTATGCAGGGGCCGATCTGGCCGGCCTAAACAGGATCCAGTATGCTCCTTCTGTGCGCATCATCCGGGTTCCCTGTTCGGGCAGGGTTAATCCTCAATTTATTTTAAAAGCTTTCCAAAAAGGAGCAGACGCAGTTATGGTGGCGGGGTGACACCCCGGCGACTGCCACTATGTTAGTGGCAATTATCGGACCAGGCGGCGCTTTATGCTCATAAAAAGACTCCTGGAATTTGCAGGAATTGAACCGCAGCGATTTCTGGTAAAATGGGTTTCCAGCTCAGAAGGACAGAAGTTTGCTGACACTATTTCTGAACTGGCAGCGGCAATTAAAGCCCTTGGGCCTAATAGAAAGTACAGGGATGCCTTATGAAGATCAGTGAACAAATCCGAGACTATGCTAAAAAGATGCTGGAGGAAGGGGAAGTTAAACAATTTATCGGCTTTGAAAAAGGTCGGCTTCCCTTTCATTCAACTCCTGTATTTATCACTGAACCCGGGCAGGTGGAACGGTTGATCTGGGATGATTACTGCATTACGAACCTGTCAAAATACCTGGTGAACTTTTCCCACGAAGATGGAAAAACCGCCCTTGTGGTAAAAGGGTGTGATTCCCGGGGAATTGTCCGTCTAATCCAGGATCATCAGCTCCAAAGGGAAAAACTCGTGCTGATCGGTATCCCCTGCCAGGGGATGAAAGACTCACTACGCTTTTTTTCCAAAGGTGATGATAGCCTGCTGTCACCGGGCGGGAAATGTCAAAGCTGTACCCATCCCAACCCGGTTTTGTACGATATTCTTATTGGCGAAGAAGTAAAGTCTGTGAACATGGATCGCTTCAAAAAAACGGAAGAGATTGAAAACCTGAATATCGATGAAAGGTATCTCTATTGGAGCCGGGAATTTGCACGCTGCATACGCTGTTATGCCTGTCGTAATGTTTGCCCCGCCTGCAGTTGTCTCAGCTGCTACCTGGATCAGCACCGGGTCGACTGGCATGGAAAAGATCCGGCAGAAAACGCCAGCTACCTCCTTACCAGGGCTATTCATGTGGCCGGAAGGTGTATCGAATGCGGAGAATGTGCACGTGTTTGCCCCACGGGGGTGTCTGTGATGGAGCTTAACAAAAAGCTTATCAAGGATATAAATGAATTATTTGGTGAACAAGATGCAGGTGTAGACTTTTCACAAACTCATCCTCTTTGCCAGTACCATACCGATGATCCCGATGACTTTCAATAAGTGTGAAAGGGTGGGAATATGAAAACCATAAGCAGTATGTTAATGACTCAGTTTATAGAAGCTCTGGCTAAAGAGATGCCTGTCATTGCACCTGTAAAAAATGAAGAAACGGTCTCATTTCAACCATGGTCTGCGGGGATGGAAATAGAGTGGCAAAAAAATAGCTTAATACCTCCCAAAAATTTATTTCTTCCGCAGGTGGAAGTACTCTATAAGTATCAAGTTTCCGGTGTAAATGGTGAGATAGAGGAAATAGATGCTGATGATAGTCCGAGAGTGCTTTTAGGTATACGCAACTGTGATTTACATAGCATTTTACTGCTGGATAAAATTTTTCTGACAGATGACTACATTGATTCCGCTTACCAGTCGAGAAGAAAGAACACGGTGATCATCGTTCTCCAATGCAGTCAGCCCTTGTCCACCTGTTTTTGCACCTCCTTAGGAGTAGATCCCAGGGGAGGGGAAGGTGCAGATCTGGTGCTCATTGAACTGGACCAGGGTGTAAGAGGCAGCGATAAGATGATGTATGACCCGGGAAGGGATTTTGGCATCGAAGCCAGGACACCGAAGGGGGAGGAAATCTTAAAAAAGCACGAAGATTTTTTAAGCGACCTCCAAAAGAAACCTGCACCCCTCGAAAATTGCAATTTGCATCTGGATGAACGGGGAGTTAAAGAAAAACTGCCTAAAATGTTTGACCATTCAATATGGGCTGATCTTTCCATGCGATGCCTTGGATGCGGCGTATGCACTTATCTCTGTCCAACTTGTTATTGTTTTGATCTGCAGGGAAAAAACGTGGGCGAAGAGGGCTTTAAATACCGTTGCTGGGATTCGTGCATGTTTTCAGATTATACCATGATGGCCGGAGGCCACAATCCCCGGCCCACAAAAAGGGAACGCTTTCGCAATCGTTTCCTGCACAAACTCTCCTATTACAGGGAGAGATATGGCGAACTGCTGTGCACGGGTTGCGGACGCTGTCTGGCAAAATGCCCGGTCCATCTTGATATTACATATGTAGCCGAAAAGATAAAGGAGGCAAAGGCAGATGTCCGTGAAGGGTAAAAGTGCCAGACTGCTTGATCCCCTTGTTCCCCAAAAAGGAAAGATCATCAAAATTGTTGATGAAACTCCCGATATAAAGACCTTTTATATCACGACAGATGAGGGAAAACCTTTTTCCCCTGCACCAGGACAACTGGCCATGCTTTCTCTGTTTAATGTGGGAGAAGCGATGTTTTCCGTCACATCCCAGGGGGAAGAGCACTTGGAATTCAGTATTAAGAAAACCGGCGTGTTGACCGATGCTTTGCACGAAGTGGATGAGGGCCAGGTTATTGGAATCAGGGGCCCCTACGGAAACGGTTTTCCTCTGGAAATGCTAAAGGGTAAGGATATTCTTTTTATTGCCGGTGGAATCGGGTTGGCGCCCGTGCGTTCCCTGATTAATTTTTGTGTGCACAGTCGTCAGGATTATGGTGATTTGCAGTTGGTATACGGATCAAGAACGCCTGAGGATCTTTGTTTTAAGGAAGATCTATTTTCCCGGTGGCCCCAGGGAGGGATCAACGTAGATGTTACAGTGGATCGTGGGGATGAAGGCTGGAAAGGGCACGTAGGTTTTGTTCCGGCTTACCTGGAAGAGCTAAGTCCTGTTCCTGTTGGAAAAATCGTAGTCGTTTGCGGACCTCCGATCATGATTAAACTGGTCATGCAAAGCCTGGATAAAATGCAGTATGATCATGAACAAATCATTACGACACTGGAGAAAAGAATGAAATGTGGAATTGGCAAATGCGGCCGTTGTAACATGGGAAGTGTCTATATTTGCCTGGATGGTCCCGTATTTACTATGTCTCAGCTGGACTGTATGCCGGCGGAGCTTTGATAAGGAGTATCTAAGGGGGAAGAAAACGTGGCAACAGCTAATTTTGCATCTGTCAAAAATGGTGGAATGGATACCTTTGGGAAAATCACAGAAATTTGTTTAAAATATGGTGGCGAGGAAAGTTACCTAATCCAGATCCTCCTGGAGATCCAGAATGAATTTAACTGGCTTCCCAAAGAAGCGATGCTCCGGTTACAAGATGAACTGCATGTACCTTTGCCCAGATTATATGAAATTGCAACATTTTATAAAGTCTTCAGCCTTATTCCCCGGGGTAGAAATCTAATTAAAGTATGCACGGGTACTGCCTGTCATGTACGCAAGGCTCCTGTTCTAATCAATAGAGTGATACAACTGCTGCGCATAAAGCCCGGAGAAACCACGGATGATCTGCGCTTTTCCCTTGAAACAGTGGGCTGCCTGGGCTGTTGCGCACTGGGTCCTGTTTTGCTGATAAACAGTGAATATCATAGTAATCCAACAACTTCCCAACTGGAGAAACTATTCAGCGAATGCTTATAGGAGAAACAGGAGGAGAACGGTTATGGTGAGAAAAATTAAAGCTCCTAAAGATTTAAGTAAATTGAAAGAGACACTTCTGGCAAAAAGGAATGTGGTAAAATCCAGGGTTGTGGTCTGTGGTGGAACCGGGTGTCTGGCTTACGGGAGCAAAAAAGTATTTGAACTATTCAAGGAAGAGATCGATCGACATAATCTTTTTGCTGAAGTAGAGCTAAAAAACAGTGGTTGTCATGGTTTTTGTGAAAATGGGGTCGTTGTTCTACTATTTCCTCAGGAAATATGCTACCTGCGGGTTAGAGTTGAGGATGTTGCGGAGATTGTCTCCAGCACCCTAATAAAAAAAGAAATAATAACTCGGCTATTATTTCAGGATCTCAACTCGGGGGAAAGAATCGCCAAAGAAGCAGAGATTCCTTTTTATAAACACCAGTCACAACTGGTTTTCGGGAGCAACCGCTTTATTGATCCCAAAGAAATCAACGATTATATCGCCATTGGCGGGTATGAGGCGCTGGCAAAGGTCTTAGAAGAGATGACACCTCAGGAAGTCATCGAAGAGGTAAAAAAAGCCAATGTCCGTGGAAGAGGGGGTGGTGGGTTTCCTGCAGGAATAAAATGGGAAACCACACGTCAGGCCCCTGGTGAGATCAAGTATGCTGTGGTGAACTGTGACGAAGGTGATCCCGGGGCTTACATGGACAGATCAATTATGGAGGGCAACCCTCACCGCGTGCTGGAAGGGTTGATTATCAACGCGTATGCCATCGGGGCCTCTGAAGGTTTTATCTATATCCGGCAGGAGTACCCCCTTGCTACGGAGAACACTCTGCACGCCATTAGTCAGGCACAGGAGTACGGACTGCTGGGAAAAAACATTTTGGGTTCTTCTTTTCACTTTTCCGTTACTGTTCACCGCGGTGCCGGTGCATTTGTTTCGGGAGAATCCAGCGCGTTGATGGCGGCTATTGAGGGCAGGGTAGGTCAACCCAGACCCAAATACACCCGTACCGCTGTCAGCGGAATATGGGGAAGGCCCAGCAATCTTAACAATGTGGAAACCCTGGCCAATATACCGCTGGTTATCAATAGGGGGGCAGATTGGTACAGCTCCATCGGTACGGAAAACAGCAAGGGAACAAAAATATTTTCCCTGGTAGGTAATGTCAATAATACGGGATTAGTTGAAGTTCCCATGGGAACGACGATAAGAGAGATTGTTTATGACATCGGAGGGGGAATCCCCGGTGGCAAAGAATTCAAGGCTGTGCAAATCGGAGGCCCTTCAGGGGGCTGTATCCCCCAGCAGTTTCTTGATATGCCCATAGATTTTGATGAGTTCAGCAAGGTCGGCGCCATGATGGGCTCAGGGGGTATGATCGTCATGGATGAGGAGACCTGCATGGTGGATGTGGCCCGGTATTTCCTCGATTTTCTTGCTGAAGAATCCTGTGGGAAATGTGTGCCCTGCAGGGAAGGGATAAAACAACTGCTTGCAATACTGCAAAGAATCTCACGGGGGGAGGGAAATGAAGGGGATCTATCCGTGCTGGAGGAACTGGCGGATGTCATCTCTGATGCTTCCCTTTGTGCATTGGGGCAGACTGCTGCAAATCCCGTTCTTACTGCCATTAAATACTTCAGGGAAGAATACCTGGCCCATATCCTGGAAAAACGTTGTCCCACAAAGGTTTGCCAGGGACTGATTACCTATTTTATTGACCCGGAAAAATGCAGAGGCTGCGGCGCCTGTCTGAAAAACTGCCCGTCAGAAGCCATCGATGGTGATCGCAGGCAAATCCATGTTATCTTACAGGATAAGTGCATCAAATGTGGGATTTGCGCTGATGTCTGCCCGGAAAAGTTCCATGCTGTCAGAAAACTTTCCGGGGAGCCTGTTCCAGCGGTTCCTTTAAACAGGGAAATTTGCCGGGGGGAGAATTAATATGAAAACTTTGCATATGATCATTGACGGGAAAGAAATACAGGCAGAGGAAGGGGCCACACTTTTACAGGTTGCCCGGAAGGAAGGTATAAGCATTCCAACTCTTTGTGAACATCACGAACTTTCCCCGTACGGTGCCTGCCGCCTCTGCAGTGTGGAAATTGTTAAAGGCGGAAGGACAAAGGTTGTGGCTTCCTGTGTTTATCCTGCCGAGGAAGGTCTGGTGGTAAATACCGCTACTCCCCGTATCCAAAAAATCCGCGTAATTATTCTGGAACTTCTCTTGGCTTCATCACCCAAAGGAGAAGTTGAAAAACTGGCTGCGGAGTATGGTGCGGACAGTGGAAAGTTTGCCAAAGAGCTGACTTTTTGTATCCTCTGTGGCCTCTGTGTCCGTTATTGTCAGGAGGTCAAGGGAGAGGGTGCCCTGGGTTTTATCGGGAGAGGGGTTGAGCGTCAGGTTGTTTACTATCCTCATCTCGCCAAAGAAAGCTGCTTAAAATGTGATCAAAAATGTGTCTCGCTCTGTCCAACCTGTATTTTACCAAACATATTCGGTCTTGCCATACCAGCTTTTGACAAAACCTACCCCACCGTCTATCCTGTAAGGTTATTGGACGAAAATAACCTATTCAATCTTTCCAATACCATTAAATAGAGAACCGCAAGCACAAATAAGTTATAATAAAAGTTAAAGGTCTGGCACCGGGAGGGTGAATTATGAAAACAAAAGATGCTTTGTTGGATATCGTTCCTGAGCTGGAACAAATTGATGAATTCATTATCAAAATTATAAAACAAAATCCGCAAAAATTTGCGCTTGTAAACTCAACTTTAATTAAGATGAAGGGTAAAAAGCTGCGGCCGGCGCTCTTTTTAATCTCAGCCCGTTTGCACTGGAATAATCTAGAAAATTTAATTCCTATTGCTGCAAGCCTTGAGCTTATCCATACCGCTACTTTAATGCATGATGATGTTTTAGATAATGCAAATTTGAGGCGGGGTGTACCAACTCTGAACTCAATATGGGGAAATCATATGTCCGTTCTTATCGGGGATTATATTTTTTCCAAAGCGTTTACTATTCTAACGGCTAATGGAAGCCTGGAGATCATTGATCTTATCGCAAATGTTGTGGAGAAAACATCTGCGGGAGAAATAGGCCAGCAGCTTGATTCTTTCAACACGGAGATAACAGAAGAGGAGTATCTGGAAAGAATAGAATTAAAAACTGCAGTTTTCATGGCTTCCTGCTGCTTGGCGGGTTGTTTGACATCCGATGCAGCTGAAGAGCTGAAAAAAACATTTTTCCAATTTGGCTTAAATTTAGGCATGGCCTTTCAAATCATTGACGATGTTCTTGATTTTTCTATTGAAAAGAAATCAAGTATCGGTAAAGATATTTGCAGTGATCTTAAAAACGGGGTAATTACATTGCCTTTGATACATACATTGCAATTATCAAAAAGAAAAAACGAGATCATCTCCTGGATAAATGATAGAAAACTTGGTGAAGATGAACTGCTTTCAACTCTTCAAGAAATAAAGCTTAAGGGAGGATTGTCTTATAGTTTAAAATTAGCAGAAGATTATATTTCCAAAGCTTTTAAATGTCTGGAACGAATACCTTCAAAAGAAGTAAGGGATGGTTTAAAAGTAATATCCCGTATCATTTTGGACCGGGGGTTGTAATTACTGCTTTAAAGGAGGAAGGTCTTTTGAGGAAAGCGTCGTTATCTGGAGAAGTTGTTGTGGAAGCATTAGAGGCTTCTTTTCAAGAAGTAAGAATTTCCGAGAGAAAAAGGGGAATCAGGGAATTATTTTTGGCCTTTCGTCCCTGGTCATTTCCCATGACGGCAGTTTCGGTAACAGTGGGGAGTATGATGGGGCTTTTACTGCAGGGGGTCTTTTACCCCGGTTTGGCTTTTCTTGTCCTGGTTGGCATGGTGGCCATTCACGGGGCGACAAATATTTTAAATGATTATTTTGATACTCTTTACGGGGCAGATAGGCCCGGAGCGCCCACGACTCTTTATCGAACCCACCCCATACTTGGTAAGGTCTTTTCTCCTAAAGAGATCATTATATTTTCTCTTATTCTTTACAGCATCGCTGCACTTATCTGTATCTACCTTGCAGGACTCCGGGGGTGGCCCATTATCGCCATGACCATTGCAGGATGCTTTGCCAGTGTTTTCTATACTGCCGGGCCGGTGAAATATAAATATCGGGGACTCGGAGAAATTTCTGTCTTCCTCATGTGGGGGCCTTTGATGACCGTGGGATCCTATTATGTGCAGACCGGTGTATGGGAAGGGGCGGCAGTGGTCCTCTGCATATCTTTGCCCCTGGGGATCTGGGTAGCGCTGGTGCTCTTGGCGAATAACCTGAAGGATATGCACTACGATTCTGAGATGAAAATTATGACAGTTACTATCTGGTTGGGCCGGGTAAGAGCCATAAAACTTTTTGCCTGGCTGGTCTATGGCGTCTACATGTTAATCGGCTTCGGAATCATCCTGGGTTATCTTTCCTGGTGGGTTTTAGCAGTTTTCCTCTCGCTGCCCTCCACTTTGCAGCTCATGTCTGATTTCAAGAATCAACCCGAAATCCCGGTAGATGCCGATCCGAAGACAGCCCGTCTTTCAACGATGTTTGGAGTGCTTTTCATCCTCTCGCTGATTACAGAGCACTTTTTCCCCCTATCTTGAAAGAGGTGAGATGCTGACGTGAAAGAGAAAGAGGGATTTATTGTTCTGATAACTGTAATTATGGCTTTTATCTTCTGGTACTTTAGTTTTGTACTGGAATGGGGCAACTTTTGGCTAAAGATAGCCATTTCTGCGTCAATGCTTGCCTTTATTTCCCTGGCTCGTATGAGCATGGAGAGAGAAAAACCCTTTGAGTTACGTCTTTCCCAGGTATTTATTGGCGTTGTTTCAGCAGTGCTGCTTTATTGGATCTTCGTGCTGGGCAGGTGGTTCCTTGAAGAAATAATTCCCTTTACTGCGGGTGAGATTCAGGGGGTGTATGCTTTTCGAGAGGGGACCTCTTTAGGTTTAATTGTTTTTTTGCTTCTGATAATCACCGGTCCTGCAGAGGAGATTTACTGGCGGGGTTATCTTCAAAAGTACCTGATCAATCGTCTGGGACCATGGAGAGGACTTCTGCTCACTGCGATCATTTATTCCTCCGTCCATATATGGACTTTAAATGTCAGTCTGATTCTGGCTTCTTTTATAGCAGGGCTTTTCTGGGGTTTTCTCTATCATACCCAAAAAAACCTTCTCTCTCCTGTGATTTCCCATGCTATCTGGGGTTTGCTTATTTTCGTACTTTTTCCTGTGGTTTGAGATAGTATTGGTTGGATATTTTCATTTCATGTATTATGATTCCTTCTGTTTTATCCCCATGTGCATTGCCACTACTCCTCCCAGGTATTGCTTAATAACAATATTTTCAAAGCCGGATTCCCTGAATTGCTCTGCCAGTGTCTTTTTATCGGGAAAATTCCATGTGGATTCCTGCAGCCACAGGTATTCCTTAGACCTTCCGGTAAATATTCCGCCGAGAAAAGGTACGATATAGCGCATGTATAAATAATAAAACTGTTTGAAGACAGGTAAAGAAGGCCTTGATGTTTCCAGACAGATCAGTTTCCCTTCAGGTTTTAAAACCCGCCAGCTTTCCTTTAACGTTTCCATATAGTTTGAAACATTGCGCAGCCCGAAACAGATTGTTGCATAATGAAAATAGTTGTCTTCAAAAGGCAGTTCTTTGACATTTCCATACAGGAACCTGACGTTCTTAATATTAAACTTCGATTCTTTCTCTCTGGCTTTCTCAAGCATATTTTCGCTGAAGTCAACACCATAGACCTCTCCCGGACTTATTTCGCGCGCCAGGGAAAGCGTCCACTGTCCCGTACCGCAGCAGAGATCTATTGCTTTTGTCCCTTTTCTTAATTCCATCCTTCTAATTACATCTCTTCGCCAAACTTTATGTTGGCAAAAACTGATTACCGAATTCATCATGTCGTATCTTTCAGAAATGGATTCAAAAACTTCATGTATCTGTTCTTCTTTTGAGATAGACAATCTTTTTATATCCTCCTTGAATGAAGAATCTTTAACGAGTGTGTTCTGCTACCCTTTATGTATATTATTTCCAAAAAAAGTTTTATAACCAACTTTTTTTCTCCCGGGAAAGAGGGGGTGGATTCACATCCTCTTTCCCGGGAGAACTCCGCCAAGGGGGCTAGGCTTGCTCACTATCTTTGCCCTATCGTCCTGGTGGAAGCCTTAGGTTAGTATGCATCCTTACTATTTAATAATCCCCGGCCAGCGAGATCAGAGGCCACATCTTCAAGCCCAAGGGCCTGGAGTCCGGTTCGTGTGAGCAGCCCGCTGACTGCGTCCCAGCCGCGCAGTTCATAGTACTCGCTTTTCATCTTCTCTACCGCCTCTTCATCGAGGGCCTTCCCTATTAGGGAGGTAAACTCCCCATTCGGTCCCATTACTTCACATTTGGTGGTAAAATGGATATCGCCTTCCTTTAAAGGTTCTTGATAGAAATGATCCAATAGCCGGTCATCCTGGCGTCCCTGCCACCCCTGCCGCAGCAATATTGCCCTTTGCAGATTAAAGATTCTTTCTCCGATATGGTTCAGCCCGGCTTCGTCTGTCTCTTTGCCGGAAATGGCGGAGAAGATCCGGCTTTCCAGAGTAGGATCACCCACATGTCCCCCTGGATAAACAGCCCAGGTCATAGGCCATCTGAAATCGCAAAGAATCAGGCTTTCCTTGGCATAGCCATTTGTTAAATCCACCTTAAGTATTTCTCCTGCATAGCCAAATCTCATCAAAAAATTACCCCTTTCTCTGTACATCAATCATATTATTTATAGAGGTTGTCTGCAAGTAAAAAACCAATAAAATCTCCCTAAAGAGGAATCTCAGGCAGGTTGGTCGAATATTATTCGTATAGATATGCAGGAAGGAGAGCTAATCTAACAAGGAGGCAGAAAATCATGGTTAATGCTGTATTAATTAAGCCTTCTGATTCTGTGGCAACAGCTACGGAACCAATTATGGCCAAAGCAACAGCGAGTTGAGGGGGTACAATTAAGACTGTGGAAAAAGCTGTAAAAATAGCAGAACAACTTGTCAGGGAAGCAGCTTTGTGCCAGAGAGAAGAATGTGACATATCTGAGCTTATTTTAGGAACGGAATGTGGAGGCTCGGACCCCACATCCGGGCTGTCTGCTAATCCTGTAGTAGGTAACCTAAGCGACAGATTAGTGGATTTGGGCGGGACTTCGATCTTAAGTGAAACAACAGAATTTGTTGGCGCAGAACATATTTTAGCGGAACGGGGAAGAACAGAAGATAATACCACAGGACGGGGGACGCCGGTGGGGAATCCAATTGCACCAGTTATTAAAATTACAGGGAATAAGAGAACTTTTGAAAATATGTTTGACAATATGGACTTTGATACAAGTGATTCTATTTCAGGTGGAAAGACTGTAGAACAACTGGGAGAAGAACTTTTAGAGATGGTTATAGATATAGCTAATGGTAAGCAGACAAAAGCAGAGATGCTGGGAATGAATGAGATTGCTATCAGCAGACTATGCAATTATTGTTAAAGAGGAATCACTCTGAGATTTGTCGAAAAGTATACATATACAGGGAGATGCGCGAATAGGTGCCAACCTGATATATGTATGGCATCAAGCAGGAAATTGTGCTCTAAATATTAAAGAGCATTCTAAAATTTTCATAAAGAGGAGGAGAGTAATAATATGAGCACCATTAAAGAACTAATTACAGAAGCAGCAGGAAGTGAAAAAAATCTCCGCAGGTATTTCGTAATATCGATCATCATCTTAGCTCTCATATTTATAAGTTCAGTTTTTTATACTGTTGAAGCAGACTCTGTGGGGGTTGTGTGGACTTTGGGGAAAATAACTGATGAGACAAGCCCGGGAATACATTTTAAAATACCGTTAATCCAAACGGTAAATGTAATTCCCACAAGACAGGTTTTGCGGCGGGAGATAGGCTATGCAACTACCCAGGCAGGGCAGCAGGACAGGCCTGCTCAATACAGGACTATACCTGACCAGCAAAGAATGCTTACGGGGGACGAGAACATAGCTTTTGTTGATTTTACTGTTCAATACAGAATTGCTGATGCATCTGCTTACTTGCTAAATACACAAAACCCCATTTCTACTTTGGATAAAGCGGCCGAAGCTGCGATGAGGCTTGTTGTTGGCGAAGATCCAATTGATATGGTTCTTACAGATGGAAAAGCCGAAATTCAGGCAGCAGCGAAGGATGTTCTGCAGCAAATTATTAATGGATATGGTTTGGGAATTTTAGTTCAGTCTATTCAATTACAGGATGTTGCTGTTCCTCATGAAGTGCAGCCGGCATTTAAAGCAGTAGTTGACGCTAAGGAAGAAAAGGAAACAAAGATCAATCAAGCGCTGAGACATGAAAATACCGTAATCCCCAGAGCAAATGGTGAGGCTGAACAAATGATACAATCTGCCAGTGCCTATAAAGAACAGAGAACCGAAGGGGCTATAGGGGATGTAGCCAGATTTGCAGCCATACTGGAGGAATACACTAAAAGCAAAGCTACCACCAAGACAAGACTCTATTTTGAAATGATTAGGGAAACGCTGCCTAATGTTCATAGTATTTATATCACAAAAGACGGAGACGCCTTGAAACTCTTACAAATTGGGGGTGGCATGTAATGAAGAAAATAATACCTGTGCTAATTATACTTTTAATCCTTTTAGCGAACGCCACATTTGTAGTCTATGCAACGGAGCAGGTTGTGATCACGGAGTTTGGCAAACCTGTAAGAGTGGTAACGGAACCTGGATTAAACTTCAAAATGCCGTTTATTCACAAAGCTACTGTGCTTTCCAAACAAATACTGGACTACGATTCAGCACCATACAACATCTATACCAGTGACAAAAAAACAATGAGAGTTGATAATTATGCTAAATGGAGAATTGTTGATCCTTTAGTATTCCTTCAATCTTTACGGACTGAAAGCGCTGCCCAGGCAAGGTTGGACGATATGATTTATTCTATCCTGCGTGAAGAATTAGGAAAGTATACCTTTACTGATATCATCAGGAAGGAAAGAACTAACATCATGCAGACCGTCACAACAAATGTGAACAAGTCAATGAACGAGTTTGGTGTGGAATTAATAGATGTGAGGATTAAACGGGCTGATCTTCCCCAGGAGAACGAACAGGCTGTCTTTAATCGTATGATTTCTGAAAGAGAAAGAATGGCTTCCAGATATCTGTCTGAAGGGGATGAAGAATCTTTAAAAATAACCTCTGAAGCTGATAAGCGGGTGGCTGTGGTTTTGGCAAGGGCTTACAGAGAAGCGGAAGAAATAAAAGCCGAAGGTGATCAGGAAGCGGCTCAAATCTATAACATGGCTTATGACAGGGATCCTGATTTCTATAGTTTTTGGATAGCCCTGAACACTTTAAAGGAAACAATCGGAGGGAGCACAACATTATTTATCCCCCATGATTCTGATTTAGCCAGATATATTTTTACGATTCAATAAAAGGAGCCTGGATAGGCAAGGAATCTTGACTTCTGAGAATAATCGTAGTAGCATAAGCATATAATAAGCATAATATTATGCTACTATAGGGGTTGCTGATTGTGAATATTAAACCGTCTGCGGCAATACGTAAAAACTACAACGAAATATCTGTTCTCTGCAAAACCACTAAAGAGCCTGTTTTTCTAACGAAAAACGGCGAGGGGGATCTAGTGGTTATGGATATCGCCACATTTTCCAGGCGTGAAAGTATGCTGAGGCTGCGGGAACATCTTGTTGCGGCCGAGGAGGACAGATTAGCGGGTAAAAAGGGTTTTTCAATCGACGAAGTTGAAGAGTTGATGAAAAAAGCAATTAAGGATGCTGCGGATGAGCAGCGCAGATAAACGGTATCATGTCATTTTTTCGGAAAGAGCAGAAGAAATGCTCGTGCAGCACACTCGCTTTTTAGCACAGGTCAGAACCCAGGCGGAGGACAAGCTCAGGACAATTGAAGTAACGCCGAATTCATTTGGAGCGGGGGAACCATTTTTTTGGGGTGAATCTTAAGCATAAGCGGTATAATAAACGCTTTTGCTTAAGTAGGGTTATCCTTTCTGACCCGAACCCGTCAGCTAACCTCGTAGGCGTCAGGAGGGGATGGTCTAATTGATGAAAAATCATGGTCCTTCCCATGATTTTTTTGTGCCATCGGAAGCAAGAGAACCGTCCCCATGCTTCCTTTGAGAACCTCCTGCTAGTGGCGTGAAAAAGGAGAGAGTTTAAGGTATGCAGTGCCAGGCGTTGAATTATAAAGAAGATAACTAATAGGAACTGCTAAAGCTTAAATCTAATGCCGATTCGGTATTGTTTGAAGCTAATACTCATTTTTTTGTTGACATTCATAACAAAAAATTGCTATAATTACTTCAGTTAAAATAGGGGATATGTCTGCATATCCATGTGCGGCAATTAATAAGAGCCCATCTCATGCGGCTCTATGCAATAACCATCTTGATAAGGGAGGGATAGAATGGAATACTCAAATAAAATACTTAAGGATGCTGATCCGAAAATTCTGAAAACAGTGATAGGTATGATTCTTTCGCAGCACATAGTACAAGGCTCCCTGCAACCAGGGGACGAAATCGGTATCACAATTGACCAGACTTTAACGCAGGATGCCACCGGTACGGTTGCATACCTGGAAGCGGAAGTGCTTGGCATAAACCGCGCAAAGACGGAATTGTCGGTCAGTTACATTGACCATAACACCTTGAAGATGGACCACAAGAATGCGGATGATCATGTTTATTTACAATGTGTGGCGGCGAAGTACGGCTTAATTCTCTCAAAGGCAGGCAATGGCATTTGTCACCAGATTCATCTGGAACGCTATGCGCGACCGGGAAAGACGCTGCTCGGGTCGGATAGCCATACCCCAACATCCGGTGGTATCTGCTGCATGGGCATTGGTGCCGGCGGCCTGGATGTAGCTCTGGCTATAGGCGGCGAGCCTTTTCTGTTAAAAACACCGAAGATTATCGGGGTTAAACTTACCGGCAGATTAAAGCCCATGGTTGCTGCTAAGGATGTTATCCTTGAAGTGCTGCGAATACTCGGGGTTAAAGGTGGCGTTGGCAAGGCACTGGAATATTTTGGTCCTGGCGTAAAGACCCTTAGCGTTCCTGAAAGAGCAACTATTACCAATATGGGTGTCGAAACTGGCGCAACCACCTCGATTTTCCCCTCTGATGAAGTAACTCTGGATTTCCTGCGTTCTGTTGACCGGGAGGATCAATGGATACCCCTCGAAGCAGACGAAGATGCAGAGTATGATGAAGTCATAGAAATAAATATGAGCAAACTGGTACCCCTTATTGCAAAACCCCACAGTCCAGACGATGTGGTGCCGGTTAGCGATGTGGCAGGCATAAAGGTTGATCAGGTCTGTATCGGTTCCTGCACGAACTCATCGTTTAAAGACCTCATGACCGCAGCATATATGTTGAAAGGGAAGCGGGTCAAACCAGAAATCTCACTAACTGTTTCCCCGGGGTCGATGTCGGTGATTTACGACCTGGCAGAACATGGATACCTGGCTGATCTCCTTGCAGCAGGCGCGCGTATCCTTGAATGCACTTGCGGCCCCTGTATCGGACAGGGACAGGCTCCAAAAAGTGGTGCTGTCAGTGTACGAACTTTCAACCGCAACTTCAAAGGGCGTTCCGGCACTCCGGATGCGCAGATCTATCTGTCAAGCGTTGAGACAGCTATAAGCTGTGCCCTCACAGGCGTGATTACCGACCCCCGTTCTATGGGTGAGCTCCGTGAGATGCCGATGCCGGAAAAGCTCCGGATGCAGACAGGGCTGGTTCTGGAGCCGCCGGATAGTGAAGAGGCTAAAGAGGTAACAATTATCCGTGGTCCCAATATTAAGCCCATTGAGCTGCGCGGTGAGCTTCCCCAAAAAGTGAAAGGTACGGTTTTAATCAAGCTGGAAGATAACATCTCCACAGATATTATTATGCCTGCCGGGATATACCTCGGGCTGCGCTCAAATATTCCCGAGTATGCAAAGCATGTCTTCGAGCCTGCTGATCCTGATTTTTACCAGAGGGCAAAAGAGAGAGACGGTGGTTTTGTGATTGCCGGGGAGAATTACGGCCAGGGCAGCTCGCGGGAGCATGCGGCATTATGTCCATCCTATCTCGGTGTTAAGGGTGTTATTGCAAAGTCTTTTGCCAGGATTCATTTAGCTAATCTGATTAATTTCGGTATAATACCTTTGACCTTCAAGAACATAGATGATTATGACAGGGTTGATCTTAACGATGAGCTTCAGATCGATGCAGCTGCCCTCGACAGCAGTGAGCTGATCATTAAAAACCTTACAAAGGGGATCGAAATACCGGTTCAGCATACGATGACTCCTTCAGAAATTATACGTATTAAGGCCGGTGGAAGTCTGGCTTATATCAGCAGAAATCAGCCTCAAAATTAGGATAACCTTTAACAATATAAAATAGGAGTAATTATATGAGTAAAATCAAAGTCAAGAATAGGATTGTGGAGATTGACGGAGACGAAATGACGCGTATCATGTGGAAGATGGTGAAGGATAAGCTGTTGTTTCCTTTTCTGGATATGGATCTGGAATATTACGATCTCCATCTTTCAAAAAGGGATCAGACAGATGACCGCATAACCCATGATGCGGCTGAAGCCATAAAAAAGTATGGGGTTGGCGTAAAGTGCGCCACCATTACCCCGGATAAAGGGCGGGTACAGGAATATAACCTGAAGCAGATGTGGAAGAGCCCCAACGGAACGATTCGGGCCATGCTTGACGGTACCGTTTTCCGCAGCCCTATACTGGTAAAGAACGTGAAGCCTGCGGTAAAAACATGGGAAAAGCCCATTATAATCGGTCGTCATGCTTATGGAGATGTATATAAGAATGCAGAGCTGGCGATCCCCGGGCCGGGAAAAGCAGAGATAGTCTTTACCCCTGCTGATGGGGGAGAAACACGTCGCATGACCGTGCAGGATTTTGACGGGCCCGGTATTTTGCAGGGCATTCACAATCTGGATGCGTCAATTCTAAGTTTCGCGCAGGCATGCTTTACATTGGCCTATGACCAGAAGATCGATCTCTGGTTCTCTGTAAAGGATACCATTTCCAAGACCTATGACGCCCGTTTCAGGGAGATTTTTTCCCATGAATATGAGCTGAACTGGAAGAATAAATTCAAAGAAGCAAACCTCACCTATTTCTTTACGCTGATCGATGATGCGGTCGCGCGGGTGATGAAGGATAAGGGCGGTTTTCTGTGGGCATGCAAAAACTATGACGGCGATGTGATGTCCGATATGGTTGCCTCAGCGTTTGGCAGCCTGGCAATGATGACGTCGGTGCTGGTTTCACCGCACGGCTATTTTGAATACGAAGCAGCTCATGGCACAGTGCAGAAGCACTACTACAAGCATCAGTCCGGAGAAAAAACTTCGACTAACTCAACTGCACTAATCTTTGCATGGACAGGCGGCCTGAAAAAACGCGGTGAGCTTGACGGCACCCCTGAGGTTGTTGAGTTTGCAAAGAGGCTTGAGGAGTCTACAATCAAGACTATCGAGAATGGTATTATGACCGGTGACATGGCACGGATCGCTGAGCCAAAACCAAAAAGACCTGTCAGCACTGAAGAATTTATTGATGTAATCGCTTCACAACTATAAAGAATAGTAAAGGAGAAAACAGTGGCACAAAAAGCAATTAGAGAGGCACACGGCAAGAAATTGTTGTCCCGCCTCCTGAAAGAGTATAACGGCGGAAATTATGTGGTGGAAGAGCATATTATTTCGGTGGGACCTGAAACGGATTTCGATGCCTTAACAAAGGATCACCCGTGGCTTGCTTCAACAAGGGTTGTAGTAAAACCGGATCATCTTATTAAAAGAAGGGGAAAGAACGATCTTCTCCTGCTTGATGCTAGTTGGGACGAAGCGCGCCAGTGGTTATCTGAAAGAATGAATAATGAGATTACCGTAAGCAATGTTACCGGCATACTTGATTATTTTATTGTAGAGCCTTTCATTCCCCATGATGAAGATGATGAGTTCTATGTTGCGATCACCTCTGTAAGGGAAGGTGATAACATCCTATTTTGGCACCAGGGTGGTGTCGATGTGGGTGACGTTAATGAAAATTCAGAGAAAATGCTGGTACCGATCGGCAGCTTTCCTTCCGCAGGTGAGATTGAAAAGAATCTCTTGGAGCAAGTGCCTGCAGAACATAAAGGCCTTGTTGCAGGCTTTATAGAGACTCTCTTTAGGATTTACGCCGATTGTCATTTTACCTACCTTGAGATCAACCCGCTAATTGTTGTGGATGATAAGATCTACATACTTGACCTGGCAGCTATGCTTGACAGTACTGCTGAATTTATATGCCGCGGGAAATGGGGAGATATAGAGTTTCCTTCTCCATTCGGAAGGATTTTGACAGAAGAAGAAGCGTACATTGAAGAGCTTGACTCAAAGACCGGTTCGTCTCTTAAGCTTACCATACTGAATCCAAAGGGAAGGGTATGGACAATGGTTGCGGGCGGGGGCGCATCGGTGATCTATGCAGATACAATCACTGACCTGGGCTATATGGATGAGATGGCCAACTATGGTGAATACTCCGGTGATCCAAACGAGGAGTTCACCTTCAAGTATGCAAAGACCATTCTTGATTGTATGACAAGGGAGAAAGACCCCCGGGGCAAATTCCTGCTCATCGGTGGGGCTATTGCCAACTTTACCGATGTTGCCAGCACCTTTAAGGGGATCATCAGAGCTCTGAAGGAGTATCAGCAGAAATTAATTGAACATAAGGTGAAGATATTTGTGCGCAGAGGCGGGCCCAACTACAAGGAAGGTCTGAGACAGATGAAAGAGCTGGGCCAGTCGCTTGGTGTGCCCATTGAAGTATACGGTCCGGAAGCTCACATGACAGGAATTGTTAAATTAGCACTTAAGGAGAGTAATTAATATGAAAACAGCTGCTAAAAAACCGGACTATATACTCTTTGATAGGAACACACGGGCGTTTATCTACAATATGCAGACAAATGCGGTGCAGAGAATGCTTGATTTTGATTATGCATCGCAAAGAGAAACTCCTTCTGTTGGCGCAATAATTAATCCTACCGGTTCTGATGGCCTTGTCAAGTTTTTCTTCGGCCCCCGGGAAGTACTTCTTCCCGTGTACAAATCACTGAAAACAGCGGCAGAGAAGTGTCCCGATGTTGATGTGATGATCAACTTTGCTTCTTTCAGATCTGCTGCAGAGGCCACATTAGAAGCTTTTGCATTACCACAGATCAAAACCGTGGCGATTATTGCGGAAGGTATACCGGAGAGAAAAGTGAAGGAGCTTATTGCAAAGGCTAAAGAGCTTGACAAGGTTATGATTGGGCCAGCAACGATCGGTGGTATTGCAGCCGGGGCTTTCAAGATCGGCAATACGGGCGGTACTCTTGAAAATATCCTGGACTCAAAGCTTCACCGTCCCGGCTCTGTGGGTTGTGTATCCAATTCTGGAGGCCTTTCCAATGAGACCTATAATATCATATCCAGAAACACCGACGGCCTCTATGAAGGGATTGCCATTGGAGGCGACAGCTACCCGGGAACAACACTGGTTGAACACCTGCTGCGCTTTGAGAAAAACCCTGCTATTAAAATGCTCGTTTCCCTAGGAGAAGTTGGTGGAAACGATGAATACGAAATTGTGGAGGCGCTGCGAGAGAAGAGGATCACCAAGCCGCTGGTCATCTGGGTTACCGGCACCTGCTCCAAGGCCTTTAAAACGGAAATGCAGTTCGGCCATGCCGGCGCAAAGGCGCATGGTGAAACGGAGACTGCGGATGCGAAAAACAAAGCTCTCAAGGATGCCGGCGCTTTTGTTCCTGATTCTTTCGATGATTATGACAGTCTTATTAATAAAGTGTATACCGATCTGGTAAAAGAGGGTGTTATCACCCCTGCGCCCGAACCTCAAATCCCGAACGTGCCTGTTGACTATAAAACAGCGCTTCAGTCAAATATGATTAGAAAACCGACGAACTTTATCTGTACGATCTCCGATGACAGGGGAGAAGAGTGCCTTTACGGCAGCAAGACCATTTCTCAGGTGGTACAGGAAGGCCTCGGTATCGGAGGGACCATAAGCCTGCTTTGGTTTAAAAGGCTTATGCCCCAGTATGCAAGCGATTTTATTGAGATGTGCCTTGTTATTACCGCAGACCACGGCCCTGCCGTATCCGGTGCTCATAACTGCATCGTTGCTTCACGGGCAGGAAAAGACCTTATTTCATCCCTGGTGTCCGGTCTGCTGACGATCGGGCCCCGTTTCGGCGGCGCTATTGACGGCGCTGCACAGATGTTTTCCGAAGCCTATGACGCTGGAATATCGCCCGCTCAGTTTATTTCGGGCATGAAGAAAAAAGGCATTAACATTCAGGGAATCGGCCATTTGATTAAGTCGACCCATAACCCGGATATGCGCGTATCACTGCTCAAGGAATTCGCGCTAAACAACTTTAAAGAGACCCCGATTCTTAATTATGCGCTGGAAGTTGAGAAGATCACCACTACTAAGAGGGACAATCTGATCTTAAACGTTGACGGGTGCATCGGTATCTGCTTTGCGGACCTGCTTCGCAATGAGATGTCCAAAGAAGAGGCGGATGAGTATATCAGTATGGGCGCTCTCAACGCATTGTTTGTTATGGGCAGAAGCATCGGCCTTATCGGTCACCACCTCGACCAGAAGAGACTCAAGCAGGGACTCTACCGGCATCCGTGGGATGATATTTCGTTTTTGAGTGAGTAGGTAAGGAATTGATTCGACCACTACAGCGAAACTTAGCAATGGCAAAAAGTAAGCGGTGCCATGGGGACGGGAGTAATGTAAGGGAAGACGATGGAACTGTCCCCGTGGCTTAGCGATGGTGCATAATAGGTAATCTTTCGCTGTAGTAATACTTTCTTATTAACACTACTAACACAAGGCTGTTTCCACAAAGAGCATCCTTGTGTTGTTTTATTTCCCCCAAGCTTCGCGTGCCGTTCTTTTTAATAGTTGGGGTCAGGTCATTATTGCGCTTTTACGTTTTTACGTATATAATGTTATTACAACATTACAAAATGGAGTTGTATAACATGGAAACGTCAGTTAATAAATCAAAAACTTCTTACAAAGTTTCTGTCCAAAGAAGAAATCTAATCACACTTCCAAAAGAGATTAGAGAAAAACTTAACATCGAAGAAGGAGATTTATTAGATATTCACATCGATGATAATAAAATTGTTATTGAACCATATAAGCTAATTCCTTCCAGCCAGGCCTACTTTTGGACGAAGAAAGCTCAAAATGACATACTTGAATCTGAAGATGATATTAAAGCCGGCAGAGTTCGTGAATTTTCAAATATTGATGAGTTTCTAAATGGGTTGGAAAATGAATAGGCGTTTCATATCTACTCGCAAATTCGATAAGCAGATTAAAATGCTTGACAAAAAAACCCAAAAACAAGCAGCGAAAGCTATGGAGTTTTTTATTAAAGACCTTACCCACTTTTCTTTACGTTTTAAAAGAATTCAAGGGACAGATAACTTCTTTGAAATATCAGTAAACATGTCAATAAGAATTATTGTTGAACTTAAAGAGTCCAATAATGACCAAATAAACACGTTTTATATCATCGGAAAACATGAGGATGTTTTGCCGCCTAAATAGTAAGGAGGTCCCAATGCGCATACTGCATACATCCGACTGGCACCTGGGCAAGCCCCTTGAACAGATCAGCCGTATCGAAGAGCAGCGGGAGTTTATTGACTGCCTCTGCAAAATTGTGGAAGAGCAGAGCATTGACCTGGTCCTGGTTGCTGGCGATATTTACGATACATACAACCCCTCTGCTGCAGCAGAGGAACTTTTTTATGATGCCATTGACAGGTTAAGCGGCAGGGGAAAGAGAGCGGTTCTCGTTATTGCGGGAAACCATGACAATCCGGAACGCCTTTGTGCGGCGAGCCCACTCGCATACAAAAACGGTGTGATTCTTCTCGGTTATCCCAGAAGTGATGCCGGTACATCTAGAATGAGCAGCGGGGAGATTAGAATTGCCGATTCCGGGCCTGGTTGGCTGGAACTTGTGCTTCCCGGCTGTGAGTATCATGCTGTAATCATTACACTTCCGTTCCCTTCAGAATCGCGCCTTGAGGAAATGCTCTCCCTGCAGGCAGATGAAGGGGCTCTTCAAAGAGCCTATTCCGAAAAAATCGGCAGTATCTTTGCGTCTCTGAGCCGGAAATTCAGAGATGACACCGTAAATTTAGCCATCGGGCATCTATTTTTGCTGGGAGGCAGGGAGTCAGATTCTGAAAGGACCCTGCAGGTTGGCGGAGCGCTGACGGTAGACCCGGGGGTGCTGCCTTCCAATGCCCACTTTATTGCCCTGGGGCATCTGCACCGGCCTCAGCAGGTTAGGAACGCGCCCTGCCCTGCATATTATTCCGGCTCACCCCTGGCGTACAGTTTCTCAGAGGCAGATTACAGCAAGGCAGTATACATTATTGATGCTGTCCCGGCGGAAAAGGCTGATGTAAATGCAGTATATCTTGATTGCGGGAAACCTCTCAGGAGATGGGCTGCGGAAGAAGGCATTGGACAGGCCTTACAGTGGTGCGAAGAGGGCAGGGACAAGGACGCCTGGATTGACTTGGAGATCGTTACTGACCGGATTTTTACAGCAGAAGAACAGAAACGTCTCAGGACGCTGCATCCGGGCATCATTAACATCCGGCCCAGGCTGAGAGGTCAGGTTACGGAAATTCTAAGTCCCGGGAGCAGGGAAGGCAGAAAGATTGACGATCTGTTTAAAGACTATTACAAACACAGGTTGGGGCAGGAAATATCAGAGGAAGTGATGGGGGCATTCATCGAGGTATTAAATGAGGCAGATGAGGAACCGGCTTCCTTGATAGACGGGGGTGCTGTTGATGAGACCAAAGCTTCTTGAGATAGAAGGGCTGCAGAGCTACCGGGATCTTCAGAAGATTGATTTTGACGCCTTGAGTGAAACGGGACTGTTCGGTATTTTTGGTCCTACCGGGAGCGGCAAATCAACCGTGCTGGATGCCATCACTTTTGTCCTCTACGGGAAGGTAAAGAGAGCTGAGAGGGGCACCCAGGGGATCATTAACTTACACCAGAAGACTGCAAGAGTATCTTTTACCTTTGAACTGCTGAAAGATAAGATCAGGAAGACATACAGAGTGGAGAGAACCTACCAGCGTAAGAAGGGTTCGGATAATTCCTGTGAGCCTAAAATTGCCAGGTTAATTGAAGTCACCGCAGTAGGTGAGATTCCTGTTTGCGACAAGGCTACTGAGGTGAGCAGCAGCATCGAAGAACTGTTGGGGTTGAGTCATGATGACTTTACCCGGGCTGTTGTCCTGCCCCAGAACAGTTTTCAGGAATTTCTGATGCTGGACAATGCTAAAAAGCGTGATATGCTGGAGAGGATTTTTTACCTTGAGGAATATGGAAAACAGCTCAGTGATAAGCTGTCCAGAAAGATGTCTTTTCTCAAAAGCCGCATTGACAAGGTGGGGGGAGCTTTATCCGTGCTGGATGATGCTTCCGACAAAGCCCTTGCAGAAGTGGAAAAGGAGTTGGAGGCTGCTGTCCAGGCAAGAAATCAGGCAGAAAAAGAACTGAAGCAGTTGGAGGCCAGGTTTAATGAAGCAAAAGAAGTCTGGATGTTGGTAGAGAGCCTTGAGCAGATCCAGAAAAAAGAGAGGCAGCACCTTTTATTTCAAGAAGATGTAAACCAAAAACGAATACAGCTTGAAAAAGCGGTGAAGGCAGACGGATTAGGGGAGATGATAGCCAAGACAAAGCGGCTGGCAGGGAAGCTTTTGGAGACGGTAAAGGAACTGGATGAGGCCTGCGCGAAGCTGCCGTCTGCTGAAGCCGATTTGAATGAGACCCGGAATAAATATGATCGGCTTAAGCAAGAGTCCGACTTGGAAAGGCCAAAGCTTGTGGCATTGAAGACGAGACTTTCTGATGCCCTGGAGATCAAAACGGAGATTGAAAATCTGGAGATAAAAATCGGTGAACTTGCTGAGTCAGGGGCGAAGCTGAAAGAGGATATTGCTGTCAGGAATGAAGCAGTGCTCAGGGAAACCAGTGAGTTTGAAGCTGCAGAAGAAAAAATAAAGTTGCTGAAAGAGGAATTGGAAACCTTAAAAACTGACCCGGAGCACAGGAATAGGGTTCAGGAATGTGTAAAGCTTGAAAGTGAAGTAGAGACTACAGTCAGGACTGTGAACGACTGCAACAAAAAATTTGAGTCATTGAATAACGCCATTACCGGTCAGGAAGAGAAACTGCGTAGAGTAACAGATGCGATACATAAGTATAAGCAGGCTTTAGATGATCTAGATCTACAAAAACAAAAGCATGAAGCATCAAAGCCCGAAGACCGGAAAACGGCCATGAAATACAGGGAAGAGGTCCATAAACTTAAGGCCGCCTCAGGCGTTTTAAAGATGAAACACTCTGAGCTGGAGAGCAATCAGGTTAAAATGCTGAGCATGCAGGGCGCAGCAGGACAAACCAGCGAAAAACTGGGGCTTAAGGAAATTGAACGGCAAAAGGCTGAGGGATTTTACGGGCAGTGCCGCTTGGCAAAGGAATCTGCAGTGAAGGCTTTGGAAAATGATACAGCATATATGTTGGCCAAAAATTTGCGTGAGGGGGACCCCTGTCCGGTCTGCGGTTCGAAGGATCATCCCAGTCCGGTGGTGCATGCTGAAGGAACTGAGCCTGCTTTACTGGAACAGCAGGCTGCAGAGGCTGAGAGAGAACTGCAGGCAGCGGAGAAAGCATTAAAAACAGCTGAAAGTAACTATCTGATCACATTCGAACAGCTGAAAAACATAGAAAGCCAGATCAGTCAATTATCAGAGGAACTGGAAGGAAAAAGGGCAGAATATAATGATGCCGCTAGAAATCTTCCTGAAGCCTTTAGGGCATTGAATTTAGATCAATTTACCCTTGAGCTGGAGGGGATGATCGCCGCCGCTGATGAAAAGCTCAGGGCGTTTGACGAGTGGGAAGAGAAGTTGGAAGAGCTGAAAAGCGATCACCTGAAGATAAGCGAACAGTTGTCCTCATACAAGGTGGAGGAAAATGGCATCCTGGCTGAATTGAAGTTAAACCGGGAAAACAGAGCGCAGATTGAAATTGAGTTAAAGGAAGCAAGCATCGTATATAATGATACGCTGAAGAAATACCGGCATTTCCTGGACAAATTAAAAATTGAAAGCGCGGCGAAAGAGTTAAAACGCCTTGCTGAGAATGACCGTAAAATAAACGGACTTCAAAAAGAAATGGAACAGATGCAGGATCTTCTCGGCAAAAAAAGGGCTTTCATTGAACAGCTAAAAGAAGAAGTGCGGGAACTGAATAACAAGAAGATGCAGGGTGAAGCTGAATTTAGTCATTACATCACGCAAAAAGATGAAAAAAAACTCAGGCTCAGGGCACTGGCCGAAGATGATGAGAATATTGAGGAGAAAATTAAGGGTATTGAACAAAAACTCGAGGAATATGTGAGCCTGGAAAAGCAGTATCAGGAGAGGTTAAAAAACCTGGAAACGCAGCATAATAAGTTGATCTCACAAAAAACAACATTGGAAAATACAAAGAATATCTACACTGACAGCCTTGAAAGTGAGCAGGAACAGCTAAACTCCGCAGTTCTGGAGAAGGGCTTTGCTAATAGCGATGAAGTGGAAAATTCAATGCTCCCCAAAGAAGCGCAAAAGTCTTTGAACGAAAAGATACACGCATACGACGAGGCTGAAAGGGAACTACGGACTGAAAAGGCACTGGTGCTAAAAAAATTGGACTCCCGTACTATTAAAGAAGAGGAATGGAACCAGGTTAACAGTGACTTTCAGAGAACCACGTCATACCGGGAAACGTGCGTCTCCCGGTATGACGTGGCAAAGAATACCCATGAAAAAATCAGGCAAAAGCATGATCAGTGGGTGATGCTCAGTAAAAGCTTCAGCGAGCTGAATCATAAGCATGGACTGTTTGAACAGATTCAAAAGCTGCTCAGAGCCGAAAAGGGAAAGGATAACAGTTTTATAGATTACATTGCCGAGGCACGGCTTCGCTATGTTGCAGCAAAAGCATCCGAAACCCTTGGGCTGATGACAAAATATAAGTTTGCCCTGGAGTTGGACTCGGAAGCAGGGTTTATTATCAGGGATAATTCTAACGGTGGGGCCCACAGGATGGTCACATCTCTGTCGGGTGGGGAAACTTTCCTCACATCGTTGTCCCTGGCCTTAGCCCTCTCCGAGCAGATACAGCTGAAAGGACAGAGCCCCTTGGAATTCTTCTTCCTGGACGAAGGATTCGGCACTTTGGACAACGAGCTGCTTGATACGGTGATTGACTCACTTGAACGGCTCAGCAGTAAGGAAAGGGTTATCGGACTGATCTCTCATGTACCCGAACTGAGAAGCAGGATTGCCCGCAGGCTCATTGTGGAGCCGCCCTCTTACCAGGGCGAAGGAAGCAAAGTAAGAATCGAAAAAGTTTAAGAAGCACAGGGAAGCACAGGGACGGTTCTCCTGCTTCCTTTTGCAACTCATACAAGCATCAGTAGGAAGCAGAAGAACCGTCCCCATGCTTCTTCAAGATAGACAACTTTTATTGTACAAGGAGGTTATTATGGTAGATTGGGATCAAACAACGGATGCTTCTTGCAGGATTGAAATAGATGTTTTGGCGGGATATCGTAGCAGACTTCCGCAAATTGCGCAAACGATTATTGAAAGCTGCGGTGACAAAAATAGCTGTAACCATGTGGATTTCGAACCCATACCATCCAAAGACGCCGTCATTAAAATTATCGACAAATTTCTAGAAATTATTTTTCCAGGGTATTTCAGTCGTGAGAAGCTTGACCCGGTAAACCTGAGTTTCAACATTGGACAATGTGTGATCCAGCTTTTTAGCATGTTGTCAGAACAAGTCACCAGCGGTATTCGTCACGACTGCAATCGTAATAACATGACCTGTCAGGAATGTAACGAGAATGGGTTGGAGATTTCCCTGAAAGTGCTGGAAAGCATCCCTTCGATTCGAAGATTGTTAGCATTGGATGTTCAGGCGGCTTTTGAAGGTGACCCTGCTGCCAGGAGTCATGATGAGATTATTTTCAGCTATCCCGGGATCTTTGCCATCACTGTGTATAGAACAGCTCATGTAATCTATGAATTGGGAGTTCCAATGCTTCCACGTATCATGAGTGAATATGCTCACAGCAAAACAGGAATAGACATACACCCGGGAGCACATATTGATGAAAGATTTGTAATCGATCATGGAACTGGTGTTGTGATAGGTGAAACCACAACAATTGGAAAAAATGTTCGGATTTATCAGGGAGTTACCCTTGGGGCCTTGTCCCTTTCCAAAGATGCGTGTGAACAGCTTCGGGAGAAGAAACGCCACCCAACTATCGAAGATGACGTTATTATCTATTCCGGAGCCACTATTCTCGGCGGCGATACAGTCATCGGGGCAAGATCCGTTATTGGTGGAAATGTCTGGCTTACCGAATCCGTACCTCCGGATACACGAGTGCTCATGGAAAAACCACAATTAGTCTACAAAGTGTGTGATAACAATGAAATATGAGCATGTTTCCTGGTTTATATATGCGGGTTTTTTTGTTAGGTAGTTATTTTGCGGCACCTTTTCAATGTTATAATAAGGAATAATTATATAGTGAAGCGAGTTGTTGCCCATGCTTAACAAAATATTGAAGAACAAAAAAATAATGATCATCAGTTCTGTTGTGCTTATCGCTTTTGTAGTGGTCATGATAATACATATTGGGAATAAGAGGGCGGTGAAAACTTTTAGTGAGCTTGCCGGCCTGTATGATGCTGATGGAATTTTTATGCTTTCTATCAGAGATGGCATGAGTGGAGAAGATGCTGTCCTGGAAAACATGGAACAGGTCATTGAGGTGTTCGAGATGATAAAGGGACTTACATATACCAGGGATAAGAAACAAGAAAAAAGAACAGGTTGGCAGTACGCTGTGGATATCTACGAAGATGAAAAAAGTTTTGTGAGGCTCCTCTTCGCCGGTTCTTCAGTTCATTTTCAGCATCATGAGCTGGGAATTGGAGGAAGCTTTACGGTTAACCCGGGAGCTTACTATGCTGCTGACAGGGATATAAACACGGATCTGGAATCATTTTACACCGCAGCTCTCCTTGCTAAAAGGCTGGCCCAGGAAGCAGCGGATGCCGAGGCTGAGGCTGAGGCGAAAAGAAATGAAACTGTAAAAGTGAAGGAATTATACCCTGCTATTACGGTAGTCTTCGATAACAATTATTTAGCCAGACCACACTCGGGATTGCAATATGCAGATATCGTTTACGAATTTTTTGTAGAGGGAGTATCGACGCGCTATTTGGTCGTCTTTAAAACCCTGCATGAAGAAAATTTTACTATCGGGCCTATCCGCAGTTTAAGGCCATATTTTGCCGTTCAATCCCTGGAATACGGCGGAATTGTTGCCCACAGCGGTTATTCCGTTAGAACTGCAGAGATGATCAGGGGGTTGGGTATAAGGGAAATCGGTGATTATGGCCATTTCTGGCGGGATGCTTCCCGCAGAGCGCCTCATAATCTCTATTCCAACATTAATAACCTTTACCGCGCTGTCGGAAAATTACCCCTGGCTTCGGAAAAAGAATACAGATTTAAAACTGAATTCACAGGAAGCTTTGTAGAGGCAGATTTAATTGAAATAAACTATGCTACGTTAAACAGAGTACGTTATGAATACAACGAGGAAAAAGATGTATACTACCGATTTATTAATGATGAACCTCACACTGACAGGGAAACAGGGGAACAGTACTATGCCGACCGGGTCATCATCAGGGATACGACCCACAAAAATGTACCCGGCCCCGAAGGCTTAGTTGATATTTACCTTGACGGTGCGGGAAAGGGACTTCTCTATGAGAGTGGGAAAAAATATGATATTACCTGGGAAAAGTCCGGGCGTGAAACTATTTTCCTTTTCATGGGGGGAGAGCCTGTGGAACCAGTTTACGGGACCACCTGGATCCAGGTTGTCAGGAAGTAGAGAAAATGGTGGTATTTAGATTGTGAGGGGATGCTGCACGATGAAAGTTTTAAAGGAACTATCATGTTGGATAGCAAATATACTCATCGCAATGGTCGTTGCGGTGCTGATTAGCCTCTTTGTTTTCCAGCCTACTTATGTTGCCGGTAGTTCTATGGAGTCCACCTTAAACGATGAAGACAGGGTCTTTATTAGTAAGCTTCCCCATACTTTTAATTTGGAGCCTGAATATGGTGATATTGTTGTGATTGATAGTCGTGTCCACAGGCCCCGTGCTTTTGTTGATGATTTATTTCAAAATATAAATAATAATATAATTACCCGTCAGGTATTTGGAATTGAAGTGGATTACTACTGGATAAAGCGGGTTATCGGGAAAACCGGAGATGTTTTAGAGTTTCAGGACGGTAACGTCATTAAGAATGGTGAGATTTTGGAAGAGCCGTATCTGAAGGAACCGGCAGAATACTGGATTCTTGACAAAGTAGTTGTTCCTGAGGGTCACATATTTGTTATGGGTGACAACAGGAATGACAGCCGTGACAGCAGAAGCATCGGATGTATTCCAATCAGTCATGTTATTGGAAAATATAAGTTTAAGTTTTGAGGGATAATCCCCTTCATATAACAATCCAATTAACCACCTTTCTTTTATGGAAGGTGGTTAACTTTCTCTATAGCCGAATTTTTCTGATATTGTTCGAGCCGCTTCCTTTACCTCGACCCCGATTTCCTGTAAACGGCTTTTGGGGCCCTGAACAGAGGGACCTGGACTCGGAGTAGAATTAGATGATGAAAAAGTCCAATTTTATCAAAATGGTGGGCCATTTGTTATTTCCTGATCCCTGAGGAAGGAATCTTCCAGAAAGGCAGATTATTAGATATTTCTGCCGTAAAACATCTCCAGCATCTCTTTTTTGATTCTTCTTTTAATTTTCTGCTTATCTTTTTTAAGCAGTTCTTTTTTTGCCACACCAAACAGGTAGTGGTCCAGATCAAATTCTTTTAAAAGCATTTTTGTATGGAATATATTTTCCTGATAGACGTTAACATCGATCATCTGGTATGAATCCTTTGTTTCATCATCGATAAAACTTTGAATGGAATTAATTTTGTGGTCTATGAAATATTTTTTCCCGTTAACATCCCGGGTGAACCCCCTTACCCGGTAGTCCATCATTGCTATATCCGGCTCAAAGCTTGTAATCAGGTAATTTAAGGCCCTAAGAGGCGATATTTTTCCACAGGTAGAAACGTCAATATCTGCCCTGAAGGTGCTGATCCCTTTATCAGGATGATTCTCCGGGTAGGTATGAACAGCAATATGACTCTTATCGACGTGTCCGACAATAGCTCTTGAAGAAGGCCCCGGAGTTTCGTTTTCAAGGATTTTTACATGTTCTGCACATTCGATTTCGTTCTCCGCTACAAGCATTGTGACACTGGCCCCCTGGGGGTAATAGTCCTGATTGGCGATGTTCAAAATGTTAGCACCGATAATTTCAACTACGTCAGTGAGGATTTTTGTTAGTCTGTCCGAATTATATTCTTCATCAATATATTCAATATATTCTTTGTGCTGCTCCTGGTTTAAGGCATAACAAATGTCATAAAAATTAAAGCTCAGAGTTTTTGTGAGGTTATTAAAACCGTAAAGTTTAAGCTTTTTGTTTACCGGAAGAATTTTCATTAACAGCATCACCTTTTATTACCAAAGTAATTATAATTTATTATTTCGATTAAAACTGTGCTTATCCCTTTTAAAAAGACAAGAAAGACAAGAAATTCATTAAAAAAGTCAAACTAATATTTTTAATTTTTAATAATACATTTCCAGAAGGAATTTACGGTAGATAAATATAAGTAAATAAAGGCTTTACAACATCTATTCTAAACAAAATATATTAAGGAATCAAGGGAGATAAATGGAAAATATTCTTGAAAAAACATTTCGCAGCATTAAACAGGCAAACTCCCCTTTATGGACTTTTAACTTTATTTTAATTAGTTTATCCACACTTGCTATTTTTCTTGCTTTTCACGGCCTTCAACCTACTTTATCTATCTATATCCAGTCATTTGGTGGAACAACTAAAATTGCCGGACTGGCATTGACCTCTCTGACCGTGGCTTCTATTATTGCCAGGCCCATAACCGGTTGGGCCCTGGATAAATATGGACGTAAAATAATTTTTATCTGCGGCCTCGGTCTATTCTTAATACCTATGGTAATCTATATCTGGATGGTTCCTGTAGTGGTATTGATTCTATTGCGTTTGATACAGGGTCTGGGTTGGGGAATAGGCAATACGGCCTCAGCTACGGTGGCTACGGATATTATTCCCCGGGAAAGAATTGGGGAAGGTATGGGCTATTATAGCATAGCCATGAGTGTTTCCATGGCTTTTTCCCCAGTTTTTGCCCTTTGGATAATTAACAATTATTCTTTCAGAGAACTTTTTGTGGCTTGTTCCCTTTTAACCCTGATCTCGCTGCTTTTGGCATTGTTTATTAGATACCCTAAAATTGAAAAGCAGTCAACGGTTTCCCGGTTTGTTTTTATGGAAAAATCGGCCCTTCGTCCTGCCGCAGTTATACTTTTCGTAATTTTTTCTTACAGTTCACTTATTTCCTTTCTCCCTCTTTATGCCACCCAGCAGGGTTTGACGACGGTAGGGTTTTTCTTTTCGGCAATGGCTTTAACCACTCTTGTCTGCCGGCCCCTTTCGGGCATAATTGTGGACAGGAGAGGCTTGAAAGGCTACAATCTTGGTGTTATGATTGGAACTATTGCCACGGCTGCAGCCATGCCTGTTTTAGCCCATGCTTCCACGCTGTACCACTTAATTTTTGGAGGAATGCTCTATGGTATTGGCTTTGGTTTTATCCAACCGACCATGTTGGCTCTATGTATACGAATCGTACCGCCGGAGAAAAAAGGGGCAGCTAACGCTACATACTGGACTGCCGTAGATATGGGTGCGGCTTCCGGTTCTTTGTTTTGGGGGTTCGTAGCTACAGCATACGGTTATAAAGTATTGTTCAACCTCACTATTATTCCCATAGTAATTGCTATGGTTATTTATTTTTTATGGAGAAGCAAAACAGAAGAGCTTGGAGAATTTTGATGAGTTACATATCACAACTAAACATAGTAATATCATTCTTATTTGCCGCCTTGAATATCTTTTGCCTCTACCTGATCAGCCTTGATAAAAAAAGAGCAGTCCGTCATCATTGGAGGATACCTGAAAAGATCTTCTTTATCCTGGCTTTTGCCGGTGGAGCAGTAGGAACGTATTTGGGAATGATATTCTTTCGGCATAAGACAAAGCATTTTCATTTTAAATGGGGGATGAGGTTATTGGTGGTATTTCATGGCGTCGTCTTCTATTTTCTCTTTTATAATACATAGGAGAGGAGTTTGAGAGAATGACTGGACTAAAAGAAATTTACAAGTGCGAAGTATGCGGAAATATTGTTGAAGTTCTCCACACGGGAAAAGGGGAGCTGGTCTGCTGCAATAAGCCAATGGTACTCATGAAAGAAAATACTGTTGATGCATCCAAAGAAAAGCATGTGCCAGTTGCCGAAAAAGAGGGGACCAAAGTAACAGTAAAGGTTGGTAGTGCCGAACACCCCATGGAGGAGAAGCACTATATCGAGTGGGTAGAGGTTATTGATGATCTTAAAAGCCAGAGGAAGTTTCTAAAGCCCGGCGAGAAGCCGCAGTGGGACTTTAATGATGTGGGAGAAAATGCTGCAGTGAGAGCGTATTGTAATCTTCATGGACTCTGGAGTGCATAATATATGTATGGTTTAAGTGGTCTCGGGGAGGAATCTATTTGAATAGTAAGGCGCTGCATAAATTAAGCTATGGGCTATATATCGTCACTTCAATGAAGGATAATGCTTTTAATGGCCAGGTTGCAAATTCTGTGATCCAAATTTCCAGTGATCCTGCATCCCTGGTAGTAAGCATAAATAAAAAAAACCTGACAAATGAATTCATAAAAAGCAGTAAAAGACTGGCCGTCTCTGTGCTTAGTCAGGAAGTTCCCCTATCCCTTATTGGAAGGTTTGGTTTTAAAAGTGGAAGGGATATTGATAAGTTTGCCGGGGTAAATTATATGCTTACAGGCGGTGGACTGCCCTATATTGCAGAGTTTTCTTTAGCTTATCTTGAGGCAGCAGTTATTGATGAAATGGAAGCCTCGACCCATGATCTTTTTCTCTGTGAATTAACCGGTGCGGAGGTTTTAAATGAAGGTATTCCCATGACATATGCTTACTATCAGCAGATGAAAAGAGGAAGTGCCCCTCAGAATGCAGCCTCATTTGCACCGGATGCGAAAGAAAGGAGAAATAAAATGGATAGATATGTATGTTCCGCCTGTGGATATGTTTATGACCCTGAAGTCGGCGATCCGGAAAACGATATTCCCCCTAACACATCCTTTGAAGATCTGCCTGATGACTGGACGTGTCCCGTATGTGGTGTTGGAAAAGACGAGTTTGAGAAAGAGGATTAAAGAAACAAAAGCAGTACATCAGTGAAAGGGGCAGTGAGATTTGCCAGATTTTTATTGTTTTCCAGCGTGAGTCACGTGTAAAAAAGCGAAAGCGTGGCTTTCAGAAAAGGACGTGGAATTTAACTACCGGGATATTGTAAAAAATCCGCCTGATGTTGAAGAACTTTTTAAGCTTGCCAGTCTGGGTGATTTCCCCGTTTCATACCTGGTGAACAAAAAAAGCAAGAATTATAAAGATCTTCAGAAGGATGCAGAGGAATTATCTGAACAGGAAATTGCTGAGATGTTATCTAACAACCCTAAAATCATGCGCAGACCCCTGTTTGCTGACGGGAAGCGCCTTGTTGTGGGTTTTAAGCCTGAAGATATGGAAGAAATGTTAACCTAGTACCTATAATAATACTTAAAAGTGCTGGAGAGTTTTAAGGGAAACATCCCCTGGCTCTCCAGTTTTACTTGATAGGAATTATGTTTCTAAAGCCTGGAATATATGAAAAGGGCGATAAAGAAACCTATGATTGTGGCAATGTTTAATTTGAGCGTCATGCCCAGAGTTACGACAATTGCCGCCAAATCCAATGTTGTGGGATTCAGGCCGATAGACTGACTGTAACTTAAAAAAGGTAAAAAATCTTTCAACATACCTCCTATAAATGTCCCGAATACACTTCCGATGATCAGCAGAATAATTAACATTCCCATACTTTTAGGAACCTTTGCCATTATAAAGTCCTCCGTTTATGTTTTTTACCATATTACTACAGTGAGAATTAGCAATGAGCGGTGCCATGGGGACGGTTCGAGCGTCACCGCAGCGCAGCGGAGACTTGGGGACATTCATAGGGGACATTCCCCGCAGGGGTGTGTCCCCATACCACTTGAAAAATGGTGTGTGTCCCCTTACCTCAGCTAGTGGGAAGACGATGGAACCGTCCCCGTGGCGTAGCGATGGTGCAAAATAAACAATCTTCGCTATAGTAATATTTATATTTCCATAAAAGATTCTTTTTTCCTTGTTAGAAAAAGCATATAATATACAGGAACTTACTCTACTAATGCTGGAGGTTAAAAATGGTCTATCACAAAGAGGAAAAAATTCTTAAAAATATTGCCGTGGAACTCAAGCTGGATTTATCATCTATAAGCAAGGTTGTTGCGCTGCTGGACGAAGGCAACACGATCCCTTTTATTGCCCGTTACCGTAAAGAAATATCCGGAGGGATGACTGATGAGGAGCTGCGTCTTTTAACGGAAAAGCTGGCTCTTTATCGAAACCTGGAAAAACGCCGGGAAGATATTCACAGGCTCCTCTCAGAGCAGGGAGTTCTTACTCCGGAACTGGAAGTTGCCGTTGGAAAGGCTGTTAACGTTACTGAACTGGATGATATCTATCGTCCCTACAGGCCTAAAAAGCGTACCCGTGCTTCTATGGCCAGGGAAAAAGGCCTGGAGCCTTTGGCGCTTCTTATCATGGAAGGGATTCAAGATCCGTTGGAAGAGGCAGGGCTTTTCCTCGATGAAGAAAAAGGGGTCTTATCTGTTGAGGATGCCCTGGAAGGGGCGAGCGATATTATCGCCGAAACTGTTTCTGATAACCCCCGGGTAAGACAGGCTCTGAGATCATTTCTCTATGAAGAGGGCATCATGGCAACACGTTCTAAGAAGAAAACGGAGAGCAGCTATGATATGTATTACAATTTTCAGGAGCCGTTAAAGAAAATTCAGCCTCACAGGGTTTTAGCCATTAACCGGGGGGAAAAAGAAGAATATCTTTCAGTAAAAATCGAGATCCCTGAAGAGGAAGCCCTGTATATTATTAAAAAGTATTATATTAAAAACGGTTTTAATTCCAATGTAATTATTCATCTGGAGGATGCTGTGCAGGATAGCTGGAAACGCCTCTTATTTCCTTCCCTGGAAAGGGAGATGCGAAACGATCTTACGCAAAAGGCGGAAGAACAGGCCCAGATCATTTTTAAAGAGAATCTTAAGGGCCTTTTAATGGTTCCTCCCATTAAAGGAAAACGTATTTTGGCAATTGATCCCGGGCTTCGTACAGGCTGTAAAATTGCATGTGTGGATGAAACGGGGAATTTATTGGAGGTAGCTATAATATACCCGACTCCGCCGCGCAGTGATAAAGAAAAGGCTGCCAAGGTTGTTATAGAATTGATGGAAAAGCACAGCCTTAATGCTATCGTGATCGGAAACGGTACCGGGGGGCGTGAAACTGAAGAATTCGTTGTAGAAGCCCTCTCTGACTATGGAAAAGAAATAGAATATGCAGTGGTTAACGAGGCCGGTGCAAGTGTTTACTCCGCTTCAAAGCTGGGACGGGAGGAGTTTCCGGAGCTTGATGTGGCTGAACGAAGCGCCGTTTCAATCGCTCGCCGTGTCCAGGATCCTCTGGCTGAGCTTGTCAAAATAGACCCTCGTTCTATCGGAGTGGGTCAGTACCAGCACGATGTGAATCAAAAAACACTGGCTGAAACACTAAGTGGAGTTGTCGAATCCTGCGTAAACCAGGTAGGGGTTAATTTAAACACATCGTCTCCTGCTCTACTGGAACGTGTTGCCGGCATAAACAAAACTGTTGCCAACAATATTGCTGCATATCGCAGGGAAAACGGTAGCTTTAAAAGCCGTAAAGAGCTGAAAAAAGTCCCAAAGCTTGGCCCAACGGCATTTAAACAGTGCGCCGGTTTTCTGCGGATCCCCGAGGCCGAACACTATTTTGACCGCAGCGCAGTCCATCCGGAATCATATGATACTGCCGAAAAAATAATGGCAGCTGTGGGCATTACTCCAGACAAACTGGGCAGACCCGATGCCATCCCGCCTGTTGATATCAAAGAACTAGCTGCAGTTCTTCAGGTAGGAGAACTCACTCTCGTAGATATACTGGATGAGTTTAAGAAGCCGGGCCGTGATCCCCGGGAAGATCTTCCCAAACCAGTCTTTAAAAAGGGAATTCTCAACCTGGAAGATTTAAAAGAAGGAATGGAACTTCAGGGGATTGTCCGCAACGTTGTGGATTTTGGGGCTTTCATTGATGTTGGCGTACACCAGGATGGGCTGGCCCATATATCAGAGCTTTCCGATCGCTATGTTAAGCATCCCCTGGATGTTGTCAGGGTCGGCGATGTGGTAAATGCCCGGGTTCTAGCTGTGGATGCTAAGAAAAAAAGAATATCCCTCTCCTTAAAAACGGAAAAGAAGATATGACAAAGAGCATTTTAGTTTCCTATGGAACGGATCTTTTTATTTTATTTTCAATTTCAAAAAATTTAGCAGGAATCTAATTATACTTATAGAATGGTATATTAAATAAGTTGTTACAAAATATAAAAATGTGCTACTCGTTATGTTTAGTATCCTT
>JAUSPO010000139.1 GCA_030656575.1 Bacillota bacterium | reverse complement strand
ATTTAACTCTTTTCTGGATTGCTGTGCTTTCTGAGCAGGAGTGAGGTGCACAGCTACCTTCCTCCCGGCTATCTTTATAAACCAGCCCTTTACGGTTTTCTTGTCCAGATGGCACAGGGTCTTTCGCTCGTTTATGCCGATGTCTGACTTCTCAGCAGCGTGCACGCCAAAATTGTGGTCACAGACCTTCCTTGGCCGAACCGCAGGCCTTTTTCTACCTGCGGTTACTGCTGAGATATCCCGGTTCTCGAGCATAGAGTGTCCACGCATGCTCAGGTTCTTCGACTCCGTAGGGCCGATATGTGGCTCGCTGTCTACCGCCTACATATCGTGTTGCCTTCCCCACCAGTCCACAAGGTCGGCACCCCAAATGAGGTGATTTCGGAGCTCAATGGCTGGCCTGCGTTTTCCCCTGTCAACGCTTCGCGTGCGGCCTCGCGGCTGCCCACGCATGACTCGGGGCCGTGATGGTTCAGCTATTCCTTTCACGTGGGGCTCTTTCATCCCCTTCTCTATGCCGGTTTATCCCGGCGCACGAACCGTCCCCATGCTTCCTCTTTACTTTCCTTTTTTTGATTCAGTCAGGACTGTATCACTTAATTCCCCATTCTCCGGCTTGTTATTTTTCATCTTCGTATATTGGACTATTTTTACATCCAGCTGCATAGAAATGGCCACTATTTCCGGGTGGATAAGGCTTTTCCTTTTTTTATATGCCAGGCTCAAATCCTTTTTAAGATTTGTAATCTCTATAATTAGCTGGGCGCTTCCGTCTTTACCTGGCATTTTCCATCTCCTTTACAATATCTGTTGGTATGACCAGTGGCCTGTCATGCACAACATTTATGATATCAGCCTGGTAGTGCATTGCCTCAAAATCATAATAGCAGACAATAACAACGTCCAGATTTTTAATACAGCGCGTCAGCATCTTTTCCCATGAACTTAATTCTTCTTGCCTTAAATTCAAAAAAGTATGGTCAATAATCAACCTGATGGAATCAAAATGTTCCTTTTCAGCATTATCGAGCCAGGTTTTTATGACTTTCTTTGTTTCAAACTCTATGTTTGCCTTATCCTTCTTCATCTTTAAGAGGGAATCAGGAAATGATACTCTTTCCAACTGGTTGGCATCAAAAAGATATTTCTTAAATTGGCGCAGCATGTCTTCCTCTTTCCTTTCATCGACCATATAGATGCACTTTTCATTATTAGCTACTCCGGCAGCAATACAGTGAACAGCTTTTATTAAAAAGTGAATCTCACCTGAATAATAGTCTGCATAATGTCCTCCCAGGATATAATTATTCGGTCTGGAGCCTGACGGCACGATCCTGCTTAAGTCCTTCGGCCATTCCATTATATGTGATATGTCTTCATAATCGCTCAGTGCATTAACAAAAGCATCAACAACCATAGGGTCCAAATAAGTGGTTTTTTTCTGCTGAAGGGAACAAATCCCTTCTTTCATAGTTTTTCCTCTGCCGTAAGCCCTCTCCGCAGTAATAGAATCAAAAAAGTCAGCAACGGCAATAATCCGGGAACCAAGGGGGATTTCAGAACCTTTTATGCCGGAAGGATAACCGGAACCATCATATCTTTCATGGTGATGCATAATAAAAGGAATGATCCTGCGCATTTGTTTCACCTGCAAGAGCATCTCCGCACCAGACACGGGATGCTGCTTATACTTCTCCAGCTCCCAATGCTGAAGCGGCCCTTTCTTTTTTGAAATCTCCCTGTTTATTTCCACTTTTCCAATATCGTGTAAAAAAGCAGCGTATTCAATGATCATCGCTTTTTTGGGCGGCAGCCTTAATCTCCTGCAGATCAGCTGAGAATAGATAAGCACCCTTTCGCTGTGTCCGTATATAAACCTGTCCCTTTCACGGATTGAAGCCATCATTGCTTTCACATAATTTAGGAACTCCCTGTCCATTTTGCCGCTAATTCTATCGAAGACAGAGTAGTATACCTGTGCCCTGCTTCCCCCGATAATTATAGCCCTCTGCAAAGCGTCATCTGCCTTCTGCAGCAGACCGCTGCAGCTCTCGGCGTGGTCGGGAAAAATAGAAACACCAACAGCAGAAGGCAGCTTCCAGTCATCTTCCATCCCTCTTCCCAGGTCAAGATGCAGCTTCTTTCTCAACTTTTCCGCCTTGCCGATCACCTGAGCAAAGCTTCCTGCCCGGGTAATCACTACAAATTTTCCCCCTTCATAATGCACTGCAAAGTCGTTTTTCCCGGTAACACTGAGCAGCGATTTGGAAATATTCTTAAGTATGATGCTCCCGGCACAAAAACCCCAGCTTTCTTTAAATTTACTATACTTGTCCAGTTCAATGAGAATCAACCCAACTTTATACTCTCCATTTGCCTTTTCTATCAGCCTCTTCAGTTTATAATTAAAAAACCTCAGGTTAAAAAGACCTGTCAATTCGTCCTTCAAGGCCATGCCGGTCAACCCGAACCCCCACCTGGAACCGAATTCTAAACTGTAAAACAAAACAGGCAGCAGCAGGATTACTTTATAGCTGCTCTCCACACCCCCGGTAAAAATGATTAGTACAACAGTAAGCAGGTAGAAAAGGGCTATTTGAATATGAAGAAGCAGGTTGGTGTTTGTATTTTTATGCCGCTCCAGAACCTGGCTTAAGCTAATCAGCGACATGTACAACCCTAAAGGGACCAGAAAAACGAACCACACATAATATGTTCCAAAGTCCATGGGAACTATAGTAAAAAAAATTAAAAGAGCCAGCAGGGTAATCGAAACCCTCATCAGGGAAAGCAAGGTTTCCTTCTTTATTAAAGAAAATTCTCCTGATTTATTCACTGCCTTACACCTTATATTTTCTATAGATTACGCATAATGCCTGAGAAAAAGATAAATAATTGTCGAAAACCCTGTAAAGTGAATCAACTGCCCGAAAAGGCAGTTGATTTAATAGCATATGAATGTTTTTTCTGCTTATTAGTGATTAATTCAACGAAAGCTGTAAAAATCCTCTTTATTTATAAAATTTTTATTTAAACGAAAAAAACCCGCTCATCCTGTTGACAACACAAAATAGCTTTACTATTTATTTAATAAATTAGCTGGGTAATGCTGGAGAGTTGTACTTTTTTTGGTTTAAAAAAAGGAATTTTCCGGCATATTGTCGAATTATCTGAAAGACAATTATTTTAACAAGAAATGGGAGATGCATTTATAAATGGAGCTTAATATTCTGCAGTGGATTTTCCAGACAATTCCTGAGTGCCTTGCCCTAGCGTCCCTAGCTGTAGTGCTTTCTGGTCGAGGTTTTGAAGTAAAAAATATTTTTTTAATTAGTCTACCTCATGCTATAGCTGTCTACTTGGTTCGCCTGCTACCCCTCAGCTTCGGAGTACATTTCATCATTTTCATAGTTTTGCTAGCAGTCAATCTCAACTTGCAGCTCAAAATCAGATTCAACCGAAGCCTGTTGACTTCCCTGGTAGCACTTATCATCCTTGCCGCTGCCGAAATTGCCCTTGTAACTCTTATGTATTCTATAACAGATATTACATATGAAGAAGCCAGGGAGAACCTTTTTTTATGGATCGTTTACGGATGGCCTCATATAATCTTCCTTTTTCTCCTGGCCATGGCTATAGGCTGGTGGCGTAAAGGCCGCGGCGTAAAACCAGAGGAATATGATGCATAAGTACATGGGTCAGAGCATTGCTGAAAAGCTGGGCGAGCTTACGGGCATTGGCCCGGAGGAGAAAGAAGTAGTGGCCTACGGGCTGGAGTACCTGCTTTCCAGCACCATTGGTATTGTACTGACGTTGTTGACAGGCCTTCTCCTGGGCCTTTTTCAGGAAACTCTGGCCGTTCTTTTCTGCTGGGGAATACTCCGCCTTTTTGCTGGAGGCGCTCACTGCACTGCCTTCTGGCGCTGTACAATTGTAAGCTGCGCGGGCATGATAGCTACCGTCCTTCTCACGAAGGGAGCCTTTTCCCTGGTACCGGCAGTTATCTGGGTAACCGCTTCCACGGTCTGGACACTGCTGGCGGTGTGGATCTGGGCGCCCAACAACAGTGAAAGGCCGGTGAGTAATCCCCAAAGGCGCAAACAGCTGCGCAGTAGGGCACTATCCCTAGTGCTGACTACCGGCTTGATACTTTTTTACTTCGCCTTCAGTGGCTCAGAAAATTTGCAGGCCCTGGCTGCTGCCGGGGCAACCGGGTTTGCGGCAGGTGCTTTGATGATCTCCCCCCCCGGTTTCAGCCTGATCGGCTGGTGTGACAAAAAACTGGAACTTTTTGCACCATTCTTTCAGGAAAGGAGGTGAATTAACATGAAGAAACTTCTCGTCTTGATGGCTGGAGCTGCTATCGTCCTGCTGACGCTGGTGGCCACCGCTGGTGCTGCCTCTGCATCTAATTATTTATACTACGAACCAAAAGTGCCGGCAAAACTGCGCAAGTAATGTAGTAAAGCAAAAGGGGCTTAGAGAAAAATGCAAAAGTGGCTAAAAAAGAGAGAAGAAAAACTGGCAGAATTGATGTCAGGAGCACACGTCCTCGCCTACCTGATAGCGGTAGCCATTTTCATTGTCAGTGATCCCAGAAAATATGACAACTTATATACTTTTTCCGTTTTACTAATAGCTATTCTTATCCCTGCAGCACTCTTTATTGCGCTCGATTCTTATTTTTTGCAGAATAAAAACGGACAGGACAAAAACACCATTCTGGCCTGGAACATTACAAAGCATGCTGTGCTGTTTGCGATGATCACTACCGTTTTTTCAGCATACCGGAGTGAGTACCTGTGGCTTATCGGTGCTCTCTACCTTCTGCCGGTGGTGCTCTCCTGCATTACTCTGGTACGCTGGTGGGGTATGGCCTTTGCCGGGGCTTCTGCAGGAAGCATTTTCATTCTCTCACGGAGTATTGATTTTACCGCCGGGAATCAGGCCGTGGAAGCGGCCCTGATTCTTGGCGGCATATTTTTTCTGTTAGCCTGGTTCCTGGGTGGAATCATGGAAGTTGAAAAAGGGACCACAGCCCGGCTTGTTTCACTGGTAAACGAAGACAGCCTGACAGGCCTGGGCAATCACCGCTATTTTCATGAACAGTTAAACCAGGCTGTCGAAAAAGCTCAAAAAGAGCAGACTGCTCTCTCCCTGGTGCTGCTCGATATCGATTTTTTCAAGCTGTACAACGAAACCTACGGCCATTCACAGGGAGACCTGTTTCTGCAGGAGATGGGAAACCTGCTGAAAGAGCATGCCCCACCAAATGCCATCCTGGCCCGTTACAGCGGCGATGTGTTTGGGGTTATCCTGCCGACCACCGACCTGCAGGAAGCCAACTCTGCAGCATACAGGGTAAACAATGCTGTGGCAAATTACGTTTTCCCCGGAGAAATCAGACAGCCTTTTGAAAAAATAACCGTTTCGGCAGGAGTCGCCAACTATCCCTACCATTCACAAAATGCGCAGGAACTGCTTAATGCCGCCGATGAAGCTCTCTACAGCAGCAAATCAACCGGCCGCAACAAGGTGCGAATCTACCATGCCATCATCGAGCGGCTGATCAGGACAGCAGGCGACAACGACAGGGAATTAATCAACTCCCTTCGAACGTTAATGACAGTCGTCAACGGAAAGGACAGGTATACATACGGCCATTCCGAAAGAGTATCATACTATACAAAAAATGTTGGCAAAATGCTGGGAATAGGCTCGCAGGAACTGCGCCAGCTGGAGTTTGGCGCCTTTTTACATGACATAGGAAAGCTGGAGATTCCCCATGAAGTACTCAATAAAAATGGTCCTCTTTCCCAAAGTGAGTGGGAAATGGTAAAGCAGCATCCGGCATGGGGATCTGAGATACTCAAACCTATAAGCTTACTGCAGGATGCTATCCCCATGGTCCTGCATCACCATGAGAACTATGATGGATCCGGCTACCCCGATGGCCTGAAAGGTAAAAAAATACCCTTGTCCGCACGCATTCTCCGTGTGGTGGACAGCTTTGACGCTATCACCACTATCAGGCCTTATCGCAGATCCTTATCCATGGAAGAAGCACTAAAAGAGATTCTCCGGTGCAGCGGCCTCTATTACGACCCCCTCGTAGTTGACATCTTTGTAAAATATATCAGAGAAGAGCAGCACGGGGATAGGTGAGCAACCACATCCTTCGGTTAAACCCACTACTATCTTCTGTTCCTACAAAAGAGGCATCAATTTCATAACCGGGGAAACCCTCATGGCAGACGGGGGAACTACCGCCGTCTAGTACGTAAACCATAGGTTACTCTGGGAAGGATTTCTTTTTCAGCCGCAAAGTACGCAGTTCCCTGATTGACCAATCCACTAACATTACCAGCCAAGAATTACTGGTATGGCAAACTCCATTTTTAAGCTGCTTTTTCCAGATGTAAATTGACATCTTCCTTGACCTGTATGCAATTCAATGATATATTATTTACAAGGAAATATTTTGGAGGTTATTGTTTCATGATTGTTGAGAAAACCAGCATAACCGGTAAGGGGCAAATACAAATACCCGCAAAGATTCGCCGGGCCATTGGTGCCGAAAAAGGAGATACATTGCTCTTTAAGTTAATGGAAAGCGGGGAAATAAAAGTGGAATTGATAAAAAAAAGAAATTTAATGGAGCTTGCCGGTTCACTTCCAGCCAAGGGTGAATTTCCTGGATTGGATGAAGAAGAAGAAAAAACGAGGCAAAAAGTCGCTGAAAAGGTAGATAAAAAATATGAGACAACGGGAAGGTAAACAATCTGCCTGGTTGGATACAAATGTTATTTTACGCTTTTTGCTTCATGATCATGAAGAGTATTTTCTTGCGACCTGTAAGGTGTTTGAGCAAGCAGCCAAAGGAGAGTTAACACTGTTGATTCATCCCCTTACCATGGCAGAACTGGTCTGGACACTGGATAGTTTTTACAACTACAGCAAAACAGAAATTGTCTATACACTGGAAAACCTCATGGATGCCGAGGGGATTAATATGCCGGAAAAGGAAATTACTAAAAAAGCCCTGCGAGATTATGAAGAAAAAAATGTAGATTTCATCGATGCCTACCTGGCCTCTTATGCTTTTCATAGAGGACCTCATACCATTTATACTCTGGATAAAAAGCATTTCTCGCGTCTGGATGGAGAAATAATTTTTCCAGATGACAAATAACCCGGCATCAGTTCCAATTACTCCTGCACTATCACGATATGATTACAAGATTCGTCGTTACCCGTCTTTCTGCGCCACCGGAAGGAAGATTTAATACTTTTCCATCATAGTAGAAAGTACTGGAACCCCCACCATCTAAATTATATGCATCCCGAACCTTGAACTCCAATAACTTATCCTGAGCTTCCTCCAACGTCACACCCATACTCCAGCCCTCTCTTCGCCCATCGATCACAATAAACAGAAGATCATCATTATCAAAGTGACCGATTAGTGTGCGGGGATGCCTGGTGTTTTTCCATGCTGACGGAATGGACTGCTTTTTCCCATCCTTTAACAGTGTAGGCAGAAAGCTCGCCCCATGCAGGACGCCCATTGCCTCAAGCTGTTCTTTAGTATTCACTTGGCCACCCACAAGCTGTCCGCTGCGGTTGAAGCCCACGAAACTCAAGTCCGTATCATGAGTGGCAAATGTAAGTATCTCCCCGTCGACAACCGTAATGCCTATGGGTAGTAAACCCCCTTCATGGGCGAAAAAGCCCCCCGCATTAACCGCCAGTATGGCGCCGCTGCGCTTCGCGGCAGCACTTGTCGTTTCCCCCGGGCCCCCAACCTGATCTCCCGCCAGGACCATTCGCAGCGCACTTGTTTTATGCAAACGGACCTTGGCCATATAACCCCGGTATCCCACTTCTTCCAGGGAGTAGACTTTAATCGTGGCATTAGCGCCAAAGGTTTGCCCGACCGGGTCTCCCAGCATATTGGCCAGTACATAATCAATCATATCGCCAGACGCGTGTCTCTGCGCAGCAGAGGCTTCCACCAAACTCTGCAAATGTGAATGCTGCTGTCTATACGCCTCCAGCTCAGCATATGCATCCGCACGTATGAGGCTGATTAAGCGGTGTGATGTCTCAACTGCCGCCCGGGTCTCCCAGATGGACTCCTGCAGATCATAGAGCTGCCTGGATATTTTTGCGGACTCTTCCTGAAATGCTCCATTCGGCATAGAGAGGGCCTTAGTTGCATTTAATGAAAAAGGCTGCAGTTGTCCGTAGGCGATCCCCAATCCCAAAAAAGGAGCCAGCACAAATAAAATAAATATATGTAATTTATAACGCACGGACAGCTGCCTCCAATTTCCGTAATTGTTCTCTTAAGCCGCCCAGCTGCTTGTCCAATTCCGTGATCCGCTCCTGTAAACTCAAACGCGTCTGGTCCGTCCCCGTTATTGATTCACCAGTGAGTTCCAGCTCCTCCTGGATCATATTCATCTCGCTGCGGATCTGGGCAATTTCCTGATTGAAGCTTTCTAAGTCATTTTGAACCAGCTTCATCACGCCGATTAATTCTTCCTCAATACGCTGATTATTCAGCTTAATTTCGACCATCTGGTTAGAAAAATACTGCTCCGTCTCCTGCATATGTTTTAGGGCGTAAAAATAACCCCCATAAACAAGCCCTCCCCACATCAGCAGGATAAGAAAAATAACAACGGGCGTTTTCAATTTTCTCTCTCTCAGCCTTCTCTTGGTACGTGGTTGCTGTAAATCCTGTTCGCTCATAGAATCAGCAGGGATGCTCCCGACTTATCCGGGAAAAGAAACTACCCTGCCATCCTCCCTTCGTAATCTGTAGTATTAGATTTATAGTAACTATTCAATGGGCAGACAAGAATCGCGGTAGGAACGCCCGTTGCCGGGCGCCCCCCGCACAGATCCGTACTTGAGGAACTACCTCATACGGCTCCTACTTCGGGTATGTGACGTGAAAGCCTTTCGTTTGGGTACGGGTGCCTTACTTTTGCT
>JAUSPO010000136.1 GCA_030656575.1 Bacillota bacterium | reverse complement strand
AAAGTAAGGCACCCGTACCCAAACGAAAGGCTTTCACGTCACATACCCGAAGTAGGAGCCGTATGAGGTAGTTCCTCAAGTACGGATCTGTGCGGGGGGCGCCCGGCAACGGGCGTTCCTACCGCGATTCTTGACACCTATCCATTGAGAGGGATTATTGGCTTTGGAAAAAAATACTTGAGATAACAGAGCGCCTTGATCGTATATCAATATTTTGATATAATATGCATATATTAAGCTTGGAGGAGGTGCGGATTATGCCAAACATCAGACCAAGTTCTGATTTAAGAAATAAGTACAATGAGATTTCCGAGTTCTGTCACAAGTATTCCGAACCGGTCTATATTACTAAAAACGGGCAGGGCGATTTAGCGGTTATGAGCATTGAAGCCTTTGAAAAGCTTGTGGGAAAATTTGAAATGTATAAGCTGTTGGGTGAGGGTATGGACGCAATGAAGCATAAAAAAGTCGTGCCCGCCGAGGATGTATTTGAAAAGATTGAGCGCGGACTTGCTGAATGAAGCGTTATGAGGTTTTTATGACCGAACCGGCTGTGGACGATTTGCAGGAGATCACGCGGTATATTTCAAAGGAACTGAAAGAGCCTGCTATTGCACAAAAACTGGTCGCGAAAATCAAGGATGCTGTGATGGGCCTTGCTGAGGTCTCGTCCCGTCACGCGCTTATGTTCGATGAGCGCCTTGCTGCGCAGGGAATACGAAAACTGCCGTTGGAAAATTACATCGTGTTTTATGTGATTTCCGAAAAGAATATGGCGGTAACTGTGGTCAGGATTCTTTACGGCAGGCGTGATTGGGAGCATTTGCTATAGAATGCCAGCCTGCAAGGAGCTTGGTAACCAGCTTCGCTTTGGGTTATCGGTTGATGTGACACTAAGGGACAAGATCTCTTGACATCTTGCGTGTGGGAGGAAGCTGAAATGATAGTAAAAACTTTCTATGTAGTATTAATTCTGGTCTTCTTAATTACGGGGTGTGCAGCCCCCAATCTGCAGCCGCCCAGGGATGAGGTCCTTAATGGCACAGGCGGTCAACTCACAGATGAAACCAGGAAAGTTGATTATACAGTTGTTGATGAACAGAATTTTAACCCGGAAACCGGAGAGCTGAAGCGGGAAACGAAAATATCTTGGAAGTGAGGCCTGCTTCGCTTGTGGTTAAAGAAGATGCCAGGGGGTATCTCTACCCGGAAGATACAGCTCCGGTTGTCCTGGAGCTTGAACAGGGGCGAGTAGTCCGTGCGCGTAAAACCTACGGCGGGTGGATCATGGCGGAAATAACCGTTTATGATATACCGGGACCTTTCTGTGCATGGTTTCCTCCCGGAGTGCTGGCTGAGCCCGGCCCCACTGCAGAGCCGCGGGAGGGGATAGTAGAAAAAGGTAAGACTGTCTACAATGTATGGGAATTTTCAAGAATAAATGTGGAGCGGGGCCAAGTATATGCGCATGATATGGCTGTCATTACCGGTGAGCGCAGAGACGGAATGGTACAGATTCACGCGGCTGCCGGCTGGAACGGATGGGTGCGGGAAAATGATTTGATTCTTGATCCTTGGGTAAACCAGCCTTTACCGGAACTTTAAAAGTAAGCGAGGAAAAGGTGCCTGGCACTTAACTTATTTACTTATTTGCACAGAGAGGTGCCAAAAGTGACAGCAAACCGTTATCCTTAACAACGAGGTTGACAAGGTGACAACAACCCCGTCCCCTTGTCAACCTGTGATCTATCATCAAAAGAAAAAGAGGCTTTAATAATGAAAAAAACAAACAAGTATTTAGGTCCTCGTCACAAGAGGTTGTCTCGGCAAGCAAGATTACAGGTCGGGAAAAAATTTATCGAGCAATACCAGGGGAAGAAGCTCATAGCGGGCTATAGAAAATGGTTTGCTGTAAGTTCTCTTTGTGCGGCGATTGAACTAAAAATGTTGGGGCAAGACATAAGCGATCAATTAATTGAGCAATATCGAAACGAAGAAGCGAAGAAAGCAGAATGTAGAACGATGAAGAAAGCGAAGACAATGGAAGAAGAAAGGCCTTTTGAATCAGATTATTATTTTTCTTACATAGCCGGATACACTTCAAACGGAGTGCCGTATGGGATTACATGGGAAGAGTGGGACAAAATCGAAGATCCGGAAGGGGAAAGTTACAGAAGGTTAATAGGGCAAGCTACTAAAGTTAAATTGGACGAAATGCCTTTTTGACAAATTTAATGGTTTGACAAATCAATATAAATCCTTTTAAGTTAAAAACTATTCTATTTTCTGGGAAAGGTGATCCATAATTTCTTTCCTAGAGAGGGGTAACGGAAAATGAATGTTTTTACGTTTCTGGCACCATTTTACAATATTATATTTTCTAGCGTGCAAAAAAGGCAGGGGAAAGAACTCCTTAACAAGCTTTCTCCTCTGAAAGGAAAAAAGGTTCTAGACCTGGGCGGCGGTACTGGAAAATTTGCAGCTCAGATGTTCTCAGCTGGGGCAGATGTGTGGCTGCTTGATGCTTCACCTCAGATGTTGAAGCGGGCGTCCCGTATCCTGCCTTCTGATCGCCTAATTTTAGGAGATGCCAAAAACCTGCCGTTTTCGAATAATACCTTTGACATTATCACTCTCGTAGATGTTTTCCATCATATTCGCAACCAGGAAGACACATTGAGTGAGTGTTATCGGATCTTGCGGCCCGGCGGTTCCCTTTGTCTTCTTGAGTTTTCTCCCGAATGTTTAACCATACGCGTTCTCGCTGGTGTAGAACGTTTCTTCGGTGAGCCTTCACTGTTTCTGTCACCGGAGGACCTAACAGGATTACTTAAAAAGGCCGGTTTTATTCAAATTGAAATACAATACATTTTAGTTGACGAATACGTTACTCAGGCAAAAAAACCAATGCTACAGTCGCCATAATCATCTATCTTGCGTTTAATTGATTATGGTTGTGTATGGCTGTATAATGGTGATGGGGGTGAGCTCATGGGGAAATTGCTGACAGCTCAGGAATTAGCCGAGATATTAAGCTTATCGGTGGATACTGTCTGGAGGTATACGCGACAAAAAAAGATACCTGTAGTAGAACTGGGAGAAAAGCAATACCGGTATGAAAAAGAGGCGGTGTTGGCTGCTTTGGCTGTGGCAAACTTGTCTGTTAAAGAAGAGCATCCTGGATACTCACAAGGCGGATACACCTACGAGGATTACTTGAAAATCCCGGAAGAACCGGGCTGCCGGTTTGAGATCCTGGAAGGAATCCTGGTAAAAGACCCGTCTCCTTCGATGCATCACCAACGAGTATCCCGGATGTTGGGACGTCAATTGATGACTTTCTTTGATCATTTTGATCCCGAGGGTGAAAGTCTGTGAAGAAAGGGTTGGCTAAGTGAATCTTTTTACTGTGTTCCCTTACAATTTCTTTTCGTTGTTTTCTTCGCCGAACAGGGAGATATACGTGGAGGCGCTGCTGGTGCTGTACCGCCAATACAGGCAGGAGTCGAGGCTAAAGAAGGCGGAACTGGTTTCAAGGCTGGTGGCCAATATGGAAAATAGGATGCTTGAACTGGAGTATGAGGAAGGCGAACTATATGGGCTGGGAGAAGAGATCAATCTTTCCGGGAGGGCTCATTTTTTGTTGCGTAAATTTTTAGAGACGGGATGGCTGGAGCCGGAACCGGATATTTCTTCATTTGAGGAGTGTTATGTGATCCCCGGTTACGCCAGCAAGCTACTGAATCTAATTTATGATATTATGCATGGGAAGACCGTTGAGTACAACGGGTATGTTTATTCTACATATTCAAGTTTAAAGACGGCGAATCAGGAACGGGACGAGCATGTGTATGATGCACTTAAGTTTGCACATCAGGCGACGTTGCAGCTATGGACAAACCTGCGGGAACTGCTCGATAATATACGTTTGTATCATCAGCGCTTGCAGGATCAGGTGGAAGTAAAAGAGATTCTGGTTGATCACTTCGACAAGTTCAGATTATTGATTTCGGACAGGATCTACCATCCCCTAAAAACATTTGACAGTGTGCCCCGTTTTAAACAGCGTATTCTCAGTATTCTAAAAGAATGGTTGCGGGATCCAAGTGTGTTGAATGAAATGGCCGGGACAGCTGTCAGGCGAGGTGAGCATACGGATGCGGCAGACGCACGTGTGCAGGCAATCAGGATGATTGGGGAGATATTGGATATTTATGAAAAATTGGATGACCTATTGGAGCAGATAGACCGGAAAAATGCCGGGTACACACGGGCTTCGGTGGAACGCAATATTACCTGAATACAGACAGAGATATAAAGGGCAAGCTGGTGGAAATATTAAAAGCGCTGCCGGGAATGCGCAAGGAAAGCCTTGGCATAGCCAAAAAAATGGCGGAGGGATTACCACTTTATTCGGCGGGTTATGTGGACGAGTTTTCCCTTTATACCAAACCGAAGAAGAGGGAACACCAACCGCTTGCGGAAGAGCAGGTATCGGTTACGGAGGATGAGATCAGGGAGGAGACTGATGAATTTAAAAAGAGGCTGCTTAAAGTGTATTCCCATCAGAAAGTCTTACGTTATATCCTGGAGCAGTTAGGTGACAGGTACAGCTTGACCACAGAGGAATTAAGGCTGGCATCAGATGATGAGTTTATCAAACTGCTGCTGGCAGTAATGAAAAACGACGAGAAGGGGTTGCCTTACCGGGTAGAGTTTAAGGAAGGCTATTTGTATGTGGACGGCTACCGGTTACCGGAGCTGGTCATTGCCAGGGAAGCGAGGTCTGCCGATGTGGGAAAATGAATGGGAGCATTTAAGTGAAAAGGACCGGGAGATGTTTGGACGGATTGTCAACATCCTGATGGAGAAGACATTTATTGTGCGTGATGAGGTGGATGCCAGGAGTAAAAATTTAGTTATTAACAGAGATTACAGATTCCTTGAAAAGCACAGCTTGCTTTTTCAGAGTTATCTAAATGTTATTGGTTGGGATATTCAGCTAGATAATCACCAGGGAGTGGCTGCTTTATATAACCGTTACGAACATAATCGCAAGCGTATTGACAAAAACACAACCTACTTTCTCTATGTGTTGCGGCTAATTTACGAAGAGCAGATGGAAAAGCTGTCGTTACATAAAGAAGCAATGACTTCCATCAGCGAAGTGGTGGAAAAGATGCATCATCTGGGCCTCTTGGATCGGAGGCCTTCAGACAAGGCGCTTCGGGACAGCCTGTCTGTTCTGAGAGGGTATAATATTATTGAGCGGTTGGATGGTGGTTGGACAAGTCCCGAAACCAGGTTAGTTATCTACCCGTCAATCATCTTTCTGGTAGCCAACGAAAAAATATGCGAACTGTTCGATCAACTGGATCATGAAGAAATGCCGGGAGAGGAGGACAATGATGAAACGCTTGGAGAAGATGCTTTTGATTAAATGGCATTACATCCAGCATGAGCTGCTGGAGTTTAAAGATATAAACTTCCTCACCGGTAAAAACGGAGCTGGCAAGTCCACAATTATTGACGCGCTCCAACTGTTAATCATGGGAGATACGACAGGATACTTTTTTAATAAAGCGGCTAACGAGAAGTCCAACCGCACACTGAAAGGGTATCTAAGGGGTGAGGTGGCTGAAGACGAGGATACCAATACCATTTACCTGCGGGAAGCCAGGGACTTTAGCAGTTATATTGTGCTGGAATTCAGGGACACTGTGGAAGAGAAGAGTTTCTGTGTGGGTGTGGTCTTTGATACCTACAGAGACGGGGATTTCAAGCACCAGTTTTTTTACCTCAAAGATGTGATTCCGCCACATCATTTTTTTATGGATAACGTCTCCATGAATATAAAAACACTCAAGGCACACTTTCATAATCATTATCCGAAGCAATATGATTTTTTTGAAACCAATAAAGATTACCGTGATGTTATGGCTGGGGTGTTGGGACATCTTAATGAAAGATTCTTCCGCCTCTTCAAAAAAGCGGTGCCTTTTTCACCTATTATGGATATCAAAGGATTTATCACAGAGTTTGTCTGCGATGTACAAAATGAAGTGGATATCAAGCACATGCAGGAAACAATCCGCCAGTACAAGCATTTGGAAGAAGAGTTGGGCCTGGTGGAAAAGAGGGTATTGGCTCTGGAGGAAATCAGTAAACAGTACTCGGCTTTCGGGGAGGAAGAAGAAAGATATCTGGTGCAGAAATATTTAATTGACAGATCTAATGAGGAAAAAAGCAGGGATGATTTGCGGAAGCTTGAGGAAGAGATTGTGCATCTGGGAGAGCAGATTGTCCAGTTAATAGGGCGGATTAGCTACGGTGAAAAGGAACTAGCGGAACTGGAGGGACAAAGGGATAGCCTGATGCAGGAACGAGCCCAGTCCGATCTTTATAAAAAACAGCAGGATTTGATCAGAGAGAAAGATATTTTAGTGGCAAAACTGGAGCGGATAAAAAATAGTGAAAACCGTTTAGGCCAGATCATGGAGGCGCACTGGCGCAGTTGGGTTGAGGTTGTCGCTTGGTGTGAAAGAAGTCTCGGTGAAGCAGAAAGGACAGCTCTGAGATCGGGTGAAATTAGAGGACAGCTCAGTTTGCTGGAAACAGCGCGGCAGGAGTATGGTGTGCTGGAGTACGATCGCTTGAGCCAGTTAAAAGGCGGACTGGAGAAATATGTAGAGGGGTTGGGCAAACTCTACTTTGCCCATGAGCGGACAAAGGATGAATATGAGACGCGACTGGAAACACTGACGGGAGAGATCAAAGGACTGAAACAGGGAATCAAACCGTATTCCCCTTCGTTATTGGAACTGCAGGAGACGATCGGGGCGGAACTTTCGCAGAAATACGGAAAAGAGATTAAACCCCGGATATTTGCAGAATTACTGGAGATCAAGGATCAAAGGTGGCGTGATGCCATTGAGGCATACCTTCACTCGCAGAAGTTTTATCTGCTTGTGGAGCCGCAGTTCTTTGCCGAGGCTCTGCGAATTTACGACAGGCTAAAGTTTTCCAGAAAATTCTTTGACCTTGGCTTGGTGGACATGGAAAAGGTGATGGGGCAGCAAACACAAATTCTGCCTGGAAGCCTCGCTGAAGAAGTGGAGACAGCAGATCCTTTGGCCCGGAGTTACGTAGACTTCCTGCTGGGGAGAGTAATGAAATGTGAGACGGTGGATGAATTGCGCACACATCGTACCGCCATTACGGCAAGCTGCATGCTGTATCACAATTTCGTGGCCCGGCAGCTTAACCCCCAGCGCTATGAGAACCCTTATATCGGCCGCAAGTCCATTGCCCGGCTGATCCAGCAAAAAGAGCATGAACATCAGGAAAAGGACCAGTTGCTGGCCTTATTGGTACCGAAACTGGCAGAACTGGGAAAGATGAAGAATACGCCCCTTTTAACGGAGAACGACATTACAACGCTCATAAGCCTTAAAAAAGAAGCGTCTGCCAGGGTTGAAACGGAGCGCAGCTTGCAGGCTGTGGTCGATGAATTCGGCAGTATGGATTTATCATACCTGGTGATGTTGGATGAGAAGTTGAAAGAATGTAAGGAAAAAATCCGGGTTGCCAAGGCAAAGCTGGAGGAACAAAAGGGGAACTTGCGCGAGAACTCGGTCATCAGGGCTGAAAGAGAAAAAGATGTGCCTGAACTGCAGAAAGAACGGCTGCGGTATCAGGGGCTTCTGAACCACGTATATGACGGGGCATGGCGGGAAACTACCGGTGAACCTCGTTTTATACAGGAGTTGAAAAGCCGTAAGTCAGCCGCTAATATTTTTACTGCTTTTGCCAATGCGATTAAAGGGACGGAGACTAAAAAGCAGACAATGTGGGATTTACTTGTTAATACGCGAACAGATTACAACCGGGACTTTAAAGGATCCTTTAGTGTAACCAATGCACGCAATGCTGCTTATGACGAGGAACTGAGCCGGTTAAAGGATACGTTGTTATTGCAGTACCGGGAGAAAATAGGGGAGGCCAAAGAGCGGGCACAGGTGCAGTTTCAGGAGGATTTTATCAGCAAGCTGCGCGCTAATATTACTGAGGTGATGGAACAGATCAATGACTTAAACAGAGCCATTAAAGACAATTACTTCGGCCGTGACCAATACAAGTTTACCGTTGTGCCCAATAAGCACTACCGGCACTTTTATGACATGATCACCGATGAGATGCTCCTGGAAGGGTTCAACCTCTTTTCCAACAGCTTCCAGGAGCGGCATGGAGACACGGTCAATGAGCTATTCATGCAGATTGTGGATATTGGAGAAGGTGTTTTGACGGCGGATCAGCGGGAACAGTTATCCAAAAACCTGGAGAAATTCACTGATTATCGTACTTTCCTTGATTTTGATATGATCAACGTTGACGACGAGGGTCGGGAGTCAAGACTTTCACGGGTCATCGGCAAGAAGTCGGGCGGAGAGACGCAGACGCCCTTTTATATTGCAGTGCTGGCTTCTTTTCTACAACTTTACCGTGTGAGGCAACGGGACGCCAACACGCTTCGGTTAATTGTCTTTGACGAGGCGTACAGCAAAATGGACCATCAGCGCATTCAGGAAAGCATTAAGCTTATCCGTGAAATGGGTCTGCAGGTGATTCTCTCGGCGCCCACTGAAAAGATTGGCGACATCGCGCCGTTGGTCGATCGTAATCTGTGTGTGACCCGGGTGAAAAGGGTAACCATTGTCAAAGCGTTTGACCCCAAGGAACTGCTGGAGATGGGGGCCTGATGCCTGATGATAGATTATAAAAGCCTGATTCTAAATGATTTGTTGACCAAATATGAACACAGTGCACATTTTTATGGCAAGGCGAAAATCAACAGGCGAATATTCTTCAAACTGGACAGGAAGACAGTCCCTGCCTATTTTGCCGGTGACCGGCCCCAGGAAAAAGAAGCACTTCACCAGACGGTGAGGGAGTTAAACAAGCAGGGGATCCTTACTGTTGAGTGGATACAGGGTGAGAAAAATAATTTACTTAAACAGGTCAGTCTAAACCTGGATAATATTGACTCGGCCTATGCGATTATTGGGCGGATACCGCGACTTGTCGAACTGGCTGAAGTAAACAGATTAATCGAGGCTGCCGCTTTGGAGGTTAAAACGCTCTGGATTAAAGATTTTTTTTGTGATTGCCGTAACGAAATTACGAAACAGGTATCCTGGCCATTATTGTTGCCAAAGGATATGGTTGAGTTGGAGCTGGTGCTCAAGGCGCTAAAAGGATTGGATGCAAAAGGTGAAGAGGATCTACTCGAGAGAATTTTCAGTATCCGATATTTGAGCGGGAGCAAAAGCTTCTCCCGGAAAGTAAAGGCATCCCTAATCGCTATTGCCGCATCATACTATCTCAAAGATGATGAGCTGGCTGATGAGGATATTTTACACGAGCTTGGTATTATCAAAACTACTGAGGAATTGCTTCTTTCAGGTCCCCTCGTTATTGAATTGCGGGGAGAGCGTATGGACTTGTCTCCTTTTACCTGCGGCGCTGTTCTTGACACGCAAATGGCCCATACACTGGAAATAGTGGACTGCCGGGCAAATAGAGTTTTATTGGTGGAAAATAAAACGAATTTCCATTATCTAGCGCGCAAGGGTCTCCCCGCTGATATGCTTCTCATTTATCTGGGCGGTTTTCCCGGTCCGAAAAAACGGCTGTTTTTAGCTAAACTCCATGCATTTTGTGCCTGTAAACATCAAGTAACTTTTTTACACTGGGGCGATATTGATTGGGGTGGGCTAAGAATATATATGTTCCTCCGTGAAAATGTGCTTCCGTCTTTGCGACCGGTCTATATGGACAAAGAAACTTTGCTTACATACAAAACGATGGGGGAAAGTCTGAGCCCTTCCTATAGAAGTAAGTTAATTAAGCTAATGCAGAATAACAAATACTCTACTTTTTTTGAGTTGATAACGTTGATGCTGGAATTGAATATTAAGCTTGAACAGGAAGCTTTGCTTGCAGGCGATAGCTTTTCTGACTTTTTTTATGAGAAGTAATTATAAGTGAACTAAATTAATTACTTCATGCCACTTAATAAACGTATCTGGCAGCGTATACCATGAGCACATCATTAGACCGCTATGCAGGTTTAATAGAATACGTTTTTCATAAGAGGAAGTGTAAGGTGTCATAGTGCCCGGAGGGCAGCAAAGAACAGGCTAGTATTGAACAGATTGTTTTTAATACTAATGCTGTCTATCCATAACCTGCCTTCCCAATTCTTTCAAAGTGGGTGCCAGAACCATGATCATGGTATTGTTAAGTTGCCGAGAAAAGAGAAGGGAATCATCAAAATGGAGCCAGAAGTTAGCAGAAGATGTATTTATTTGAGGATTTGAAAACCGGGTGAAGGGTTATTGGATAATTATGAGAAATAATGTGACAGTGCGCAAAGCAAAGCAAGGTGATCATGATTTTATAAAGGAAATGTTTTATGATGCAATTTTTATTCCTGAGGGTGTGCAGAAGCCGCCCTGTTCTATTATTTATTTGCCGGAGTTGTTGAAATATACCGTGGACTGGATGAAACAGACGGATATTGGCTTTATTGCGGAAATGTCCGGTCAAAAAGTAGGGGTAATTTGGACAAGACTATTCGATAACGACAATAGAGGTTATGGTTTTGTTAGAGATGATATGCCGGAATTGAGCATGGCAGTAAAAGATGCGTATCGAAATAAGGGTATCGGAAAGGCCCTGCTTGATCATGTATTTGATGAGCTAAAAAGGCAGGGTTATGATAATGTTTCATTAAGTGTTGATCAGAGTAATAGAGCCGTAAATATTTATAAAAAGGTCGGTTTTATAGTATTTAAAGCACAAAGTACAGATTTTGTCATGGTTAAGCATCTTTGAACATATTAAAAAAGTGTTGGGTGAAAATGAAGAGAAACAACAGAGATTTCGGTCCTTGTCGCAAGCGTTTATCTCGGAACGTGTAAGCAATATACGTAAAAACAACATACTCCTTTGAGCATTTGGCACTCTCACTCTACTAAGCCATGACAATGGTCATGAGGAGCGCTGCACTGATAGCCGAACCGATGCCCAAAATGAGGCTCCCTTTCCTTCCAGTTGTGTCAAACAGGATTATGGCAATGCTGAAGGAGAACATTACTATGGTAAAATACCAGTAAACAGTAAATAGCAGAATAACGGCAAAGATCACATAGGAAAGCTCTATTAGCATCACCCTTTTAAAAAAGGGGTCTGTCATTACTGCCATCACCTGTGAATCTGTATCCAGGTTGCCTGCCGCTTTTGTGCGCTCTATAAGCTCTTTAAAAGGTTCTACGTTAAGCAGTTTATAGCATTCATACGCAGCAAATATGGCGGCTATTATTTTTATTGTCATAGTTTTGTTCCCTTTTAGCAACAGGTTTAATTCCCGATTATTATTTACGTTGCTCAAATTATATCCTTGAACAAAGCATTTGCCAAGCATGAAAGAAGATAACATTTCTAATGAAAAGAAAATAATCGAAAAAAGAAAGTTCATTTCTGTGTAATAAATATTTGGGGGATATTAAATGAAATTAAACAGATTGCTAGAAATAACCACCCGATTAATGAATAGAGAAACTATTACTGCCAGGGAGTTGGCAGATCGTTTTGCAGTCTCCAAGCGAACTATTTACAGAGATATTGACGTTTTATCCTCAGCCGGTGTACCTGTGTATATGAGTAAGGGTAGTGGTGGGGGAATATCTTTGTTGGAAAACTATACCCTAAACAAAACATTTATATCGGAGCAGGAAATTGAAAGCCTACTTTAACGTTTTTAATCCTGGATATGCGAAATATCCTGTGTTCCTGCCGAAATCGGCAATAGGCGACCAAATACCAAGAATTTCCCTTGAAAAGAAGCTTAAGAGGTTCAACAAACCGGCTGCTCACGGCGCCATCAGCGTTTACATATGCAAAGCTAATCACGTATCGCTGCGGTATTGCCCTTTTGATCTCGTTAAACTTGTTTCTCTCATTAGGCATGCTACACCAATAAGAGAAATCGATCTCAACCCAGTCAGTATCTCCGGTATTTCTGAAAACTGCTCCTAGCTTATTAATTATCAAGTCAATTTCAGGATACTTTGTTGCCTGGAGTGTTTTTAGAGCAAGCAAGATGTTCCAATGGATTGCCGAAAACGGGTACGAGCAAACAGGCGTGTACTATGAATTTTATTACAATTCCCCTGAAGAAGTCCCCGAAAGTGAGCTCCTAACGAAGATAGTAATGCCGGTAAAGTAACTGGGACAGGGGGACAGATTGATCTAGCAGTATGTCAATCAGACAAATAGAGAAGTAACCGGGATAAATAGAGAAATTATTTACAACGCTTAAGGTTGACAACAACCCCGTCCCTCCGTCACCGCCAAGGTTGACAACAACCCCGTCCCCCCGTCACCGCCAAGGGTGACAGTAACCCCGTCCCCGTGTCACCATCCCCCGTGTCTCCATAAAATTGTATTAGACAAATATTCAGACATGTGATATTATGGTTTACAAAGTTAATGTTTACAGCAGGGTGTGAAAGAACACTTAAAAGGGAAGCCGGTGGAAATCCGGTGCGGTCCCGCCACTGTTAGTGGGTAGTTTTCCCTCATTCAGCCACTGGCTTCAAGCTGGGAAGGCAGGGGTAACAATGACTCACAAGCCAGGAGACCTGCCTTGTTGTAGTTTCGGCCCCCTTCGGGTGAAAGGGCAAGTCGGGTGGAACAGCCACGAGGGTTACCCCGTGGCATTATTTATAAAAACTCCGCTTCTTTGCCAGAGGGCGGAGTTTTCTAGTTGAGAGGATAAGTAGATGGAAGAACCCTTTGTTTTAATTTCAGCGCTGGTCATTGCCTTCATCCTGGACTATATCCTGGGCGATCCCCGCTGGCTGCCTCATCCCGTGAGGTTGATCGGGAAAGCCATTACCTGCCTGGAATTGTTTTTTCTGCGTTTCTGCAGGGCGGCATGGTCCCAAAGGGTCGCCGGCGCAGCGATGACGTTTCTCATAGCAGGAAGCGCCTTTATCTTCACAGTCCTGGCCATAAATCTTTTCTTCCGTTTTCACTTTTTACTGGGAATGGTTCTAACAGTGTATATTTTTTACTCCATGCTGGCCATGAAGGATATGATCCGGCATGTTATGGATGTGTATAAAGCCCTTGACCGCAATGACCTGGTTGAAGCCAGGAAACGGGTTGGATTTATAGTGAGCCGGGATACTGCAGATCTTTCGGAGGAAGATGTGGTTAAAGCAGCTCTGGAGAGCCTCTTTGAAAATACAGGTGACGGTGTGGTTGCACCACTTTTTTATGCGGCATTGGGCGGGGCGCCCTTCGTAGTTTTATATAAAGCCGTAAACACCCTTGATTCCATGATCGGCTACAAAAACGAGCGATATTATTACCTGGGCTGGGCTGCAGCCCGCACCGATGATATTTTAAATTTTATACCTGCACGGTTGGCTGCCCTTGCCATTATGCTGGGCGGCTGTCTTTGCGGCTGCAGTTGGAAAAAGGGATGGGCGGTATTGTTAAGGGACAGGAATAAACATGAGAGTCCCAACAGTGCCTGGCCGGAGGCTGCCGGAGCAGGGGTTATGGATCTTCGCCTGGGGGGAACGGACTATCATGGTGGGGTTCAGGTAACCCGGCCCCTGCTGAACGAGACCGGCAGGATTCCTCACAGGGGTGACATGCTGCCGGCCCTTGCTCTTTTTCGTATAACATCTGTCATTACTCTCTTAGGAGCATTGATGGTCGTCATTCTCATGTTTTTATGCAGGGGGGTATTATTTTGAGGCAATTTTTTGTAGCATTAACATTTTTAACGGTTCTACCGGTAAGCAGTCGTTTTTTTAATAAACCAATCAAGCTGGCTGATGGGGCGGCTTTCTTTCCTCTCGTAGGAGCATTGCTGGGAATTTTTTTCGGGGGTCTTTTTCTGATAGGAGAACTCCTAATCCCCACCGGGCCGCTGGTCGTTCTGCTCTTTTTGTTCGCATTTATTATTACCAGGGGACTGCATATAGACGGACTGGCGGATACTGCTGACGGAGTGGTGGGAGGAATGAATCCGGAGCGTGCCATGACAATCATGCGGACCGGTGACGTGGGTCCTGTGGGAATGTTTACGGTCGTGATGATCTACCTTTTCAAATACGCGTCCATGATCGCCCTTGCCACAAGTTTTCTCCCTTTGGCCTTTTTCGGTATGTTCCTTTCGGGGCGCTGGAATATGGTCCTAGTAGGGTCCGCCTTTGGGCCGGCCAGGGAAGACGGTTTGGGCAGCCAGTTTATCAGGGGATTGACATGGAAGCATTCTGCCGGGGCTTCCCTTGCAGGTCTGCTTATTGTGGGACTTTTGACCTGGTGGATGCCGGAATTTTTTCTTCCCCTTCTTTCAGGTATCCTTACTGCTTTTATTTGCGGGTGGGTTCTGGCCTTTTTCGTGGCACGTCATTTGAGGGGGTTAACGGGAGATGTGCTGGGGGCTGTAAACGAGGTTTCCGAAGCAGGGTTTCTATTGGGATTATTACTTTGGTCTCAGTTTTTCCCCCTGTTGACATCCGGGTAAGATTTGTAGTCAGAAGTGGAAGTTGAGAGGATGTGTTCCGGTGAATAAAGAGATGGAGACAGGAGGTCACGGCGGAGATCTGACAGGAGCGGCGAAGCGGTTCGGTGTCCGCCCGGAAGAATTCTGTGATTTCAGCAGTAATATCAATCCCCTGGGGCCTCCGGAAGGCCTTTTTGAAGAGTTGAAAAAGCATCTGGATGATATTCTCCACTATCCACCTCCCCAGGCCAGGGAACTGCGCAGGATGTTATCCCTTTCCCTGAAAATTGACGAGGAGCGGCTTCTTCTGGGGAACGGGGCCAACGAACTGATCCACCTGTTTTTCCTCTGGAAACGGCCGTCAAGGGTGATTATTCCCTCCCCGACTTTTGCTGAATATGAGAGGGCGGCCAGGCTTGTTGACTCTGCAGTGGAGCGTTTCCCCCTTCCACTTGAAAAGCCTTTCGATCTAAAGCTCCTCTCTGAACGTCTCTGTGAAAACGACCTGCTGGTTTTTTGTAATCCAAATAACCCTACTGGTACCTGCTATCCACGGGAGCTATTGGAGAATATGGTCAAAGAAGCCTACGAAAAAGGGGCATCAGTGCTTCTTGACGAAAGTTTTTTGACCTTTACAGGCAGATCTTTAGAGGAGAGCCTTTCCCATTGTGATTACCCCAACCTTTGGGTTGTCACCTCCCTGACCAAATTGTGGGCTTTGCCTGGCCTGCGCCTGGGTTATATTATTGGTCACCCTCAGAAGATGAGAGCTCTGACCCAAAACGGAGATCCATGGAGAGTGAATACCCTGGCTCAGAGGGCCGGTATCTACTGTCTTTCCCAGGAAGATTATCTTACTAAGTCATTGGAATTAATCGTGCGGGAGAGAAACTTTTTAATGGGTGAGCTGCAGAAGATGGATAAGGTGAGGGTTTTTAAAGGGGAGGCTAACTTTTTATTGTTACGGGGCGAAGAGGATCGTTTTTCCAGCAATAGACTTTTTCTTGACCTGGCGGCCAGGGCTATTCTGATCAGAAACGCTTCAAATTTCTCAGGGTTGGATGAGCGGTATTTCAGGATAGCTGTGCGTTCGCGCAGTGAAAACGAAAAGCTTCTAAAAGAGTTGTGGGAAGTCTTTAGAAATTATAAAATATAATGAGGTGAGTTCTTATGCATGAAAAAATCAAAAGTACCCTGGAAAAGATCGGGCCCCTTGATCTATCAGCTATGAAGAGAGTTCAGGAAAGGCTCGACCAGTTAACCAAACCGCAGGGGAGCCTGGGGAGGCTGGAAGACCTGGCTGTACAGCTGGGCGGCATCCGGGGAGAATATTTTCCTCCGGGAACACGGAAAAAAGTTGTGATCATGGCAGCCGACCACGGGGTGACTCAGGAAGGTGTCAGCGCATTTCCCAGCGAGGTGACGGCCCAGATGGTGGCCAACTTTGTTAACGGGGGTGCGGCTATTAACGTCTTAACCCGCCAGGGAGGGATAGAGGTCAGGATTGTTGATATTGGGGTGGCTTCTGATCTGGATCTGCAGGAGGTAACTTCGGCCAGGGTCAGACCCGGAACAGCCAATTTCGCCCGTGAGAAGGCCATGAGCCGCCAGGATGCGGAAAAAGCAGTTCTTACGGGAATAGATATTGCCCGGGAGGAGATCGCCTCCGGAGTTCAGGTGCTGGCGACAGGGGAAATGGGAATTGGCAATACTACAGCCAGCAGCGCAGTGATGGCTGCTCTTACCGGTTATCCTCCGTCCATGGTTGTTGGAAGGGGAACGGGGCTTGAGGATGAGAAGCTGGCTCAAAAGATTTCTATCGTGGAAAAAGCGCTGGACTTACATAAACCTGATCCCAAGGATCCACTTGATGTTCTCAGCAAGGTGGGTGGTTTGGAGATCGCCGGTCTTGCGGGGCTTATACTCGGATCTGCTGCTAATCGGTGCCCGGTGGTGATTGATGGTTTTATTTCCACCATAGCAGCTCTGGTGGCCGTGAAGATGAATCCACTGGTTTTAAACTACCTGGTTCCATCCCATCTCTCTCAGGAGCCAGGCCATAACCTGCTTCTTGAATATATGGAACTGAAGCCCTACCTGAATTTAAACATGCGTTTGGGGGAGGGGACAGGTGCTGCATTGGCCATGCACGTTCTGGAAGCCTCGGCCCTGGTTCTTCAGGAGATGGCTACCTTTGGTGAGGCAGGAGTAAGCGAAAAAGGAGAGAGTGCAGCTGTTGAAGATCTACCTTGTGCGTCACGGGATCACAAATTCGAATAAGCAAAAACGTTATGTGGGTTGGGGGGACGCGGAGCTTTCAGCCCAGGGGTTCCAGCAGGCTGAAATGGTGGCCGAACGGTTTTCCTCTCACAGCGTTGCAGGCC
>JAUSPO010000135.1 GCA_030656575.1 Bacillota bacterium | reverse complement strand
CCTGCTCCCCGAGGCGGCTGAGTGCCGGCAGGCGGCGGATCGCGCCATCGGCGTCGGGCAGGAAGCCGATATTGCCCACGCAGCGCGCCGCCCCGAAAAGCGCGTGGTTGCCGACATAGCCGGTAGCCGCCACGAAGGTTTCGCCGTCCTGCCAGCGCCGACTTTTGCCGGGCAGGCCCTGGGCGAGCGGCGGATGGCGCGGCAGGTAATCCAGGGCCACCGAAAGCGTCAGGGGCGCGTGCGCGGCCAGCGCCGCCAGGCGCGCATCGCCGGGGCCGTCGCTGGCTTCCGGCAGCACCATGTCCAGCGCGACACCCCGGGTACCCAGGGGGCCGAGAAGGATCTCCACCAGATCGGCCAGGCGTTCGCGCGGCCAGGGCCAGGGGCCGATTTCGGCCAGGCTGGCCTCGTCGATGTCGACGACCGTGATCCGGGTTTCGGCCTCGGGCGTAGCGGTTAGCCGTAGCAGCGGGTCGCGCAGAAGTTCGTCGAAAATCGCGATACCGGGCGGCGCAAGCTGCGTTGCCAGCGCCACCAGTGCGGCAAATACCGCGATCGCTATGCGACCCGGCCAGGGGTGATCGAAATCGGGGCTCAAAGAAACTCGCCGGGCCGCCCCAAGAGTTTCTGCCCCCTGGGGGGAGATCGCCGAAGGCGATTTCGGGGGGGGGCTCACAATGGAACCAGCCGCCGATACAGGGCGAGCGTTTCCGCCGCCATGCGTGGCGCGGAAAATTCCGCATGGGCGCGCTGCCGCCCTGCCTCTCCAAGGCGCACCCGCAATATCGGGTCGGCCAGCAGACGCCCGAGACAGGCGGCGAGACTCGTCGGATCGCCCGGCTCCGCGGTCAACCCGGTGACGCCTTCCAGACAGACGGCATTCACGCCATTGCCGAGACGCGTGCACACCACCGGTTTGCCGCAGGCCATCGCCTCCAGTTGCACGAGGCCGAAAGCCTCGGCACGCTCGGTGGAGGGCAGGCAGAATACATCGCAGGCCTGATACCAGGCGGCGAGATCGGCCTCGTCGAGGCGACCGGTAAACCGCACCCGGTCGGCGACACCCGCTGCGCGGGAAAGATCGTACAGCGCCGCACGCAGCGGCCCGTCGCCGCCCAGCACGAGATATTCCTGCGGCAGCAGGCGCAGCG
>JAUSPO010000127.1 GCA_030656575.1 Bacillota bacterium | reverse complement strand
GTTACAGCCACCTTGGGTGGTGCGCGTGATGCCATGATGATTGACGCATTGGAAGGCTCATACACTGATCATTTCATGCTGCATTACAACTTCCCTTCCTACTCGGTTGGCGAAACAGGCCGAGACAGTGGTCCAAAGCGTCGTGAAATTGGCCATGGTCGTTTGGCGCGTCGTGGTGTTCAACCGATGTTGCCAGGTGCTGATAAGTTCCCATACGCAATTCGTGTTGTGTCTGACATCACCGAATCCAATGGTTCGTCATCAATGGCATCTATTTGCGGTGCCTCATTAGCGTTGATGGATGCTGGTGTGCCGTTGAAAGCGCCAGTGGCTGGTATCGCCATGGGCTTGGTGAAAGAAGATGAGCGCTTTGCTGTTCTAACAGATATCTTGGGTGATGAAGATCACTTAGGCGATATGGACTTTAAGGTGGCCGGCTCTGCCAATGGTGTTACTGCATTGCAGATGGACATCAAAATTGAAGGCATTAACGAAGAAATCATGGAAGTTGCCTTGGCGCAAGCGCGCGAAGCACGCATGAGCATTCTGCAGCAAATGAATGAAGTGCTGGCTGTGTCCCGTTCAGAAGTCAGCATTCACGCACCAACCTACGCCACCATTCAAATTAATGCGGACAAAATCCGTGATGTGATTGGTAAAGGTGGTGCAACGATTCGTGCGCTCTGTGAAGAAACTAAAGCCACTATCGATATTGATGATTCGGGCTTGGTGCGTGTGTATGGCGAAACCAAAGGCGCAACTCAGGCAGCATTAGCAAGAATTCAAGAAATTACCGCTGAAGTTGAAGTCGGTACTATCTATGAAGGTACTGTGGCTCGTATCGTTGATTTCGGTGCCTTTGTTAATATCCTGCCTGGCACGGATGGACTGGTTCACATTTCGCAAATTTCGAGTGAGCGCGTAGAGAATGTGTCTGATTACTTGAAAGAAGGCCAAGTGGTTAAGGTTAAAGTGCTGGATGTTGACCAACGTGGACGTGTAAAGCTGTCTATGAAGGATATTGAGGCCAGTTAATCGCTTATGTTGAGCCTAAAAAACCCGCCTAATGTACGTTAGGCGGGTTTTTTTTGACTAAACGGTCGTAGTTGTGTGTTGAATGGTTCCATCGTTGCAGTGGTTGATGGTATCGTTTGCGCGTTACTCGATTAGCCAATAGGAAAGCGAGTTGTTTCGTTTGCCGGCGTGCTAATAACAACAAAAATTATCTAAGGAGAACGTTCATGGCTGTTTCAGGCCTGATTCGTCGAAGCTTTGCCGGCCTTGTGGTTGGTGTTTCTGTTTTGTTGTCTGCCTGCGACCCAGTCGCATTTGTTGGCAACCAATCCATGCGGTTTATTGAGCGTAACCTCGTTCCGCCACTTTTAAAAGATGATGATGCCATTATGGCATGTCAGTCCGGTGTTGCCTTGGCGCCACTAATCGTTGCCACCGAAAATATTGGTGCCAATATTGATCAGCTGGCTACTTTGCTTTACACCACCGCCGGTCTTTGTGCTGAGATCACAAGCTTTGATCATGAAATGCGTTATTTGCGTGCTGCCAAAGCGGGCATGATTGAAGAAGCGCAAGATGCGCGTACCGCACAAAAACGTTTTGCAGAAACAGCAGCCCGCCGTCAGCTCAAATCATATGAGCGCTTTGAGCGTTATTACGAAAAGCGTTATGACATCAAAATTGGTGATCAGTGCACTGATTTCTATAAAGATTTTGATGAATTAGTTTATATGTTGGGCCTGCTGAGCGGTCTTCAAGCTTTACTGAATGACATTATTGCTGGCCAGGTTGTTGGCGTGCCAATGGATGTTGCGGCAAAAGCAGAGCGAGCATTTACCTGCTTGGATAACGAAAAATGGTGGGGTGTTCCGCTCGGCGTTCGTGCCGTTGTTTGGAATGTGTTGCCTGGCGCTGATGAAGGCAAAGATGTTTGGGGTGCATTTAATGCCGCCATGGCATTAGGTGAAAAATCTGGCATCCGTGTTGCTCACGCTATGTATGCCCTGTCTGCAGCAGGTAAGGCAGATGATGAGCGTCTACGTGACGGCATCAAACGTTATGCCAATGTTCCTGCTGAGTTCAAGCCAAACCCAGACTACAAGCTAGTTGATGCGCTTGCAGGCTTCATCGTGACCAGTCTTTCAGACCGTCTATGGACTGAAGGTACAGGTCAACGCACACCGCCAGGTATGTTGGGCAAGTTCTGGGATGAAACGCCTGACCAGTCTGAGCTAGCAGTCGATATCGACGACTTGTTGTAATGCGAATAACCACGTTGCGCGTTAACCGCAACGTGGTGCCGTAGTTTTTTATAAAAATTGAGGGAATCAATATGAAGTTATTTAATAAAACCGTAGGCGCATTCGTACTTGCTGCATCTGCAGCAACAGTGCCAGTGCAAGCCTCTGCATCTCAGACCATCTGTGTCTGGGATATTTTGGGTGCGCAAGGTGATGTTTTTGGCGTGATGCGTGACTGGGCTTTGCAAGCTAGTCGCATGGGCGCAACTGTCAACTTACGTGCTTACACTGAAGAGCGCGTTGCTGCAGCTGACTTCATGGCCGGTCAGTGTGACGGTGTTGTTGTTACCGGCATGCGTGGTTCGCAGTTCAATAAATTCACTGGCAGCCTCGATTCATTGGGCGCTATTCCAAATAACGAAGTGTTGAAGCGTGCGTTTGTTACGTTGTCTAACCCGGCGTTAGCGCCACGTATGGTTCAAGGTAAGTATGAAGTTGCCGGCTTTATGCCAGCAGGCG
>JAUSPO010000126.1 GCA_030656575.1 Bacillota bacterium | reverse complement strand
TGTCGGTATGCCGAGGGGACGCTCACCGCCCGATGCTTTCGGGATGTAAACTCGTTTTACGGCTTGCGGACGGTAGGACATCTGCTTCATTCGGTTGACTAAACTATGGAGATTCTCTCCCAGATTCTCTCCATACTGCTTTACACTAACGTGGTCTATTCCGCTCGCTTTGCTACGGTTTAGACCTGCGTAGATTCCCGCAAGATATTCTTCATTCAGCAGACTTGCCAATGACTTGAATTTATACGTGTGGTTCGACGCAGATACTTTGCTTATATGCAACAATTTCGTGGACGTCGTTGGTTGAGTTCTATGATTCATTAACGTTTCCTTATTACATTACATAAACACGTCAGTCCCTTCGAGCATCACTTCATTATGATGTTATATGCTTTCACATATCGTTAGCTCTACTACGAACTGATCCGACTTCCTGTATACCGTCATCTGAGCTTGACTTTCTTAGCCTTGTCACCAGATTTACGGTCGCTGCCGGGTATATAGGATCTCCCAAGTTCCAGATAAATCCATTTTATAGCGTACCGAGGACTTAGACCCCGGAGGGACTGTTATTTTCTCGCCGTTGTCGAAAATAACAATGTTGCATTCCCATGTTCAGAATTGGTCTGCTCCCTCAACATATCCATTACGGGGCTCAACACCTTCACTCGCATTACGGTCTGCTATATCCATCCTCCCGGCTTCAATGTATCTGTTACCATTTACACTGCGGGATTCTGTGTCGGGCTGGCGGCTGACCTCTTACCCGAACAGGACTTTCACCTGTAAGATTTACCCAGCTTGCGTGGCGCACGTCGAGTAGAGGTAGGCAAAGTGAAATTTTAGATTCCGTCTTAGCTCCGTTTCCGCATTTCTGCTTTTGTGCCTTAGGATACGTATATCATATTTTGCTTTGCCCAGCCCCCCTCACAGAACCGTGCATGAGGTTCTCCCTCACACGGCTCTTCGGGTTTATTCGGCTCTGTATTGTTAGCTGTAAACTCTGACATAAATTTTGGGAGTTGGAAGCGGATAGCTTTTAAGGTACTTGGAAAAATGTTCCCAAGTAAAGCTATGCCGTTGGCTTCTGCGATTTAGCCACTTGAATATAAGTTTTACGGCTTTATCGTAGAAGATACTTATGCTCCTGCCATTACCACTTATACCATAGTAGTTGTAATGACCTCTCAATTTTGATATCAGTATCTTCCAAATGATTTGCAGTTTCAAACGATTCCGATTGTTCTTGAGATATACTTTAAAACTTTGAAGACCACGCCTGAAGCGGCTCTTACTTGTTTTCCAGCGTAACATCGTCTTGCCTTGTCGGGATTTGCCTATATAAAAGGTAAATCCGAGAAAATCAAATGTGCCGTTGCTCTGTTCAACTTGATTAGCTCTCGTTGTTCTTCTGCTAAAACGTACCAATTTGGTTTTCTCTGCCGACAATTCAAGGTCGAATTTAGCAAGGCGTTCCTTTAGCAAACTAAGGATTACTTCACAATCTTCTTCTTTTTCCACTAATATTAGAAAATCGTCTGCATATCGGATTATTTGTGAATATCCTTTTAGGGTTGTTCGTACTACGTATTTAAACCATAAATCAAGGACATAGTGTAAATAGATGTTGGCTAATACAGGACTTATGTTGCCACCTTGCGGGGTGCCTTTTTCAGTCTTATATATCTCACCTGATTCCATTACCCCTGATTTAAGAAAACGTATTATCAGACGGACAAGATTATTGTCCTCTACCCTATGCTCTATAAATCGTATCAGATGCTCATGATTTACATTATCAAAGAAACCCTTGATATCTGCATCTATTACGTAATTTATGGGCTTTACCCACATCTCATGTGATAATCGTCTGATTGCGTCATGGCAACTTCTGCCACGTCTGAAACCATACGATTCTTCTATGAAATAGGGC
>JAUSPO010000106.1 GCA_030656575.1 Bacillota bacterium | reverse complement strand
TTCTGACTCCTGACTCCTGACTCCTGACTCCTGACTCCTGAATATTCATCACTCTTCCCGTGTCTCTTCACCAGTTGGAGCGCTGGTGTCCTTGCTTTGGTCATCCTGCTTCTCCGGTTCTTTTGTGTTCTTGCCGAGCATTTCATGGTATTCTTTAATCTTTTTCTCTACCAGATAGTTAATCGTTCCTTCAGGATATTTTCCATCTTCTCCACGCTCTCCTGAAGGCATTCCCGTAAGTATTTCAATGCCTTCTTCCACGGTCTTAACGGCATAAATCTGAAATTTACCCTCCGCAACAGCCGCTAACACTTCTTCATTGAGCATGAGATTGATCATATTTTGGTGAGGAATAATCACGCCCTGGTTTCCGCTTAACCCTTTTAATTTGCAAGCCGCAAAAAACCCTTCGATTTTCCTTGTAATACCCCCGACAGGCTGAATCTCCCCTTTCTGGTTTACAGAACCGCTGACTGCAATGTTCTGTTTCAGGGGAACACCACTGATGCTTGAGAGCAAAGCGTAGAGTTCAGTGCTTGAAGCGCTGTCTCCGTCCACTCCCTCGTAAGACTGTTCAAAGCAGATCCCTGCAGAGAGAGTGAGGGGTATATCCTGGGCATATTTTTCACCAATGTAAGCACTTATAATCAGGACTCCTTTGTCATGGATGCGTCCGCTCATTTTACTTTCTCTTTCGATGTTAACAATACCCCTGCGCCCCAGATAAGTGGAAACGGTAATGCGGGAAGGGCGCCCGAAAGAATAATCTCCCAGATCAAGTACAGCAAGTCCGTTGATCTGGCCAACTTTTTCCCCTTCAAAATCAAGTAGGATCTGCCCCTCTTCCACCATCTCCAAAATTCTCTTTTCATATTTGTCGGAACGGTATACTTTTTCCTTAATGGCCTTTTCCACATGACCAGCATTAACATAGGGATTTCCCTCGATCTCTGCCCACGCTTCCGCTTCGTAAAGAATTTCCACAATTTCATTAAAACGGGTGGTAAGCTTTCCCTGATGCTCTGCCAACCGGGAACTATATTCTACAATCCTTGCTACTCCTGAGCGGTCAAAATGTGTCAATCCCTCACTCTGACAATGTGACGAAACAAAATTAGCCATTTTTGTCATATTCTCAAGAGAGCGGCCCATGATACCATCAAAGTCAGCCTTTATCTTAAATAACTTACTGAAGTCTTCTTCATGCCTGTATAAAAGATGATAAAGGGACGGATTGCCTATGAGGATTACTTTCACATCAAGGGGAATGGATTCTGGCTTTAACGTGTTCATCGTTAAAAGCTGCTCCCCGATCGTTTCAATTCTTATTTCCCTGGTTTTAAGGACACGTTTTAAGACCTCCCAGGACTGGAAATTAAGAAGGACATCTTTTGCCTGAAGGATAAGATAACCTCCGTTGGCCCGGTGAAGTGCTCCTCCTTTTATCATTGTAAAGTCAGTAGTCACCATTCCCATTCTGTTTTCATGTTCCACACGGCCGATAAGGTTATAGAAAGTGGGATTTGATTCCACAACAACCGGGGCGCCTTTAGTATCCCTGTTATCAACGACAAGATTTACCTTATATTTCGTTGTGGCTGAGTCTTGGGCCAAACGTTTCAACCAGGGGAAGGGAGATTGTTTATCCTCATCTTCTTCTACTATAAAATTGTGGAGGTTGGCTAGCAGATCTTCTTTTAGCTCTTCCAGGTATTCTGCGACCTTTGGAAAATCTTCTTTATATTTCTCTATAATTTCATCAATTAGGTGACCGGCTGCATGAAGACCGGTCTTATGTTCCAGCTCTTTAAACTGGTCTTTCATCTCTTTATCTTCATTTTGTATAATTCTGGCGATTTCCATAGATTTTAGATGAATTTCGCTAGATTTTTCGTCCAGTTTTTCTCTTTCAGATTGTTCAAGCTGGTTAAATTCTTCTTCGCTTAACTCCTTACCCTCTTTAACGGGAATGCTTAAAAACCCTGTACTGGTACGTTTTAAGACGAATCCGTATTCCTGAGCAATTTTACTAAGCTTTTCGACTAAAGCAGTCCTGGTATCCTGATATTGTTTAAGGATCGTTCCTTTCTGACGCTCGTATTCCTCGGTGTTAAAGGCCTTGGGGATCTCTTCCTTCAGTTCCTCCAGCAAATCATGAATATCCCTGGCAAAAATACATCCCATGCCTGCCGGCAGTCTTAGTGCCCTTGGTTCACCCGGCTTTTTAAAGTTATACAGGTAGCACCAGTCATCAGGAATAGATTCCTGCAGTGCTCTTTCCATGGCAACTGAACGGGCGTAGCTCACTTTCCCAGTGCCTGTCATCCCGGTCATAAAGATATTATAACCATGCCTTTTAATTTTAAGGCCGAATTCCACAGCCCTTACTGCTCTTTCCTGACCGATAATACCTTCTAAAGCTGTAACCTCTTCCGTTGTTTCGAACTCGAATGATGCTGGATCACATTTCTTATAAAGCTGATCCGGTTTTAGGATATTTTTACCTGACATTTTCATCCTCCCTCAGGCCGTTATTCTAAATTAAAATTTAGCCGTTATTTAAAATCTAAATATATAAGAAAGATTCTCCTGAGACTTCTTTTTTTCCTCTCCATCCCGTAATATTTCCAGAAAAAACTTAGAGATTTGTTTTACTTTCTAAAATGTATTTCAGGATAAAGGGCATACTTGGTATAGGAAACTCAGCAATTTCTAACAAGGAGTAATACTATCTTATGAAGGATCACCAATTGGCAAATCTTTTTGCACCAGAGACTATTGCTGTTATCGGAGCATCCCGGAGTCCTGATAAAATAGGAAATTCCATTGTCAAAAATATACTGGATAGCGGATATAAAGGGAAAGTTTTTCCCATCAACCCCAAAGAAAAAGAAATTCTTGGACTAAAGTGCTACGAAAGCGTTAAAGATATTCCTCTCCAAAGTGAAAACGGTGGAGCCGCTGAACTTGCTGTGATTGCCATTCCAGCGGGTAGAGTAATGGAAGCAGTAAAAGATTGCGCTCGCAGCGGGATCCAGCTAGTCATTGTTGTTTCTGCAGGCTTTAAAGAAATAGGACATGAAGGAATGGAACTAGAAAAAGAATTAGCAGTCTTTTGCCGTAATCATGGAATCAGGCTTATAGGGCCAAACTGTGTGGGATTAATGCATACCCATACACCCCTGAACGCATCCTTTGCAAGGGGGTTTCCAGAAAAAGGCAACATAGCATTCATCTCCCAGAGCGGAGCTATGCTCGTTTCCATTCTGGACTGGAGTCAGATGGTAGGGCTTGGTTTTTCTCATTTTGTCAGCCTTGGAAATAAGGCTGATCTTAATGAAATAGATTTTCTGGAATATGCTGCGTGGGATCCAACAACGAGGGTTATTCTATGTTACCTGGAGGATATTGTTAACGGACAAAAGTTTTTGGAAGTTGCCCGCCGCATCTCTGTCAGGAAGCCTATCATAATCTTAAAATCAGGAGCTAGTCCTGAAGGAGCAAGGGCAGTAACTTCCCATACGGGGGCCCTTGCAGGATCAGATAGGGCTTACAGCGCTGCTTTTAAACAAAGTGCCGTATTCAGGGCAGATACTATGGAAGAATTATTTGATATGGCGGTTGCTTTTGCCCAACAACCTCTGCCTAAAGGGGATAAAATCGCAATAGTAACCAATTCCGGCGGACCGGGAATTCTGACGACGGATCAGATCGAGAAAAGAGGATTGCATATGGCCCGACTTTCAGTTGAAACCACAAATCAGCTGAGAGATTTTTTGCCTCAGGAAGCCAGTATTTATAATCCTGTAGATGTTCTTGGAGATGCCGGTGCTGAACGCTATATTTTTGCCATGGAAAAAGTACTGCTTGATCCACAAGTGGATAGCGTGATCACCTTACTTTGTCCTACAGCTATGACAGATTCTATTGAAGTTGCCCGTGCAATTGTGGACGTGAGACAAAGACTGCCACAAAAACCTTTTCTGGCTGTCTTTATGGGGGGCAAAGAAATCCAAGCCGGCAAAAAACTACTAAGCGAAGCAGAAATCCCATGCTACACTTTTCCTGAAAGGGCCGTGGCAGCAATGGATGGATTGGTCAGGTATTCCCAAAATGCCGTAACTCTGCGTCAAAAAATACAAAAACAGGGAAAGATACGGGAAGAAACAGATCAACAGCAGAAATTGCCGGAAGAGAATAATAATACCGCCCAGGTAAAGGCTATTTTTTACGATGCATTACGAGAGAGACGAATTGTCCTTCTCGGGCACGAAGGAGCCAGGATCCTCAATTCTTTTGGAATCAGCGCTGCCCCAACCCTGTTGGCCAGAGAACCGCAGGATGCAGCAGAAAAAGCTGAGGAAATGGGATTTCCCGTTGTCCTAAAGATTGCCTCGCCTAAAATAGTGCATAAAAGCGACATTGGAGGAGTAGTGGCAGGTCTGAAAAGCCCTGATGAAGTTCAAAAAAGTTTCCGGGAGATTATAGAAAGAGCAAGGCGTCTCCTTCCCGATGCTCCTATTCATGGAATTGAAGTACAAAAAATGATGCCCCCCGGAATAGAAATAATTATTGGTTCTTCCTTCGACTTACAATTCGGACCTTTACTTGTATTTGGGTTGGGGGGTATCTATGTAAACCTTTTTGGGGATGTTTCCCTCCGACTGGCACAAAACCTGGATGAAGACGACATAGAAGAAATGATCCGTGAAACAAAGGCATATCATCTCTTAAAAGGATTTAGAGGAAGTAAATCTCTGGATTTTATATCGCTGAAAAGTGCTATCCTTAATGTGGCAGAACTTGTCATGCATTTCCCGGAAATAAAAGAAATGGACATAAACCCCTTGCTAGTATATGAAAAAGGTTTGTCAGCAGTTGATGTAAAAATCACCCTTTCTCACGATATGATAACCGATTTTTCTCCGCTGCGTGAAGAAAGAGACCAAATACCAAAACATCTTGTGGAAAGGAGATCTTAACTTGTTAAAAAAAGTTTACCTGATGGGTAAAACCGGTTCCGGAAAAACAGCAATAGCTCTGGGTTTGGCTCTGCTCTGGAAAGAAAAAGGCCATAAAGTAGCTTATTTCAAGCCTAAAACAGCCGGGCAAAACCTGCCGCATAATAACGAAGCCGATGTTTCAATTCTAAAAAAAGTCCTGGATCTTCCCTGGACTCCCGAACAGATAGCACCGGTAAAAATGGAGTCTACATATATTTTTGGCCAGTCGGATTATAACAGCATCTCTGTGGGGAAAATGGAAAGTAAGCTTGAAGATAGCTTCAAGGAAATATCAGAAGACTCACAGGTAATGATCATTGAAGGTGGAAAGTCACCTTATGCCTGCTACTCAATTTTGCTGGATGACTTTAGCCTTGCCAAGAAATGGGAAGTCCCAGTAATTTATATCTAAAATTTAGATAAGGATGATGACCTGGATGAACTTCTCTTCTACAATAATTATATCCAATCAAGGGGACTTTTCCTGCTCGGAAACATACTAAACGGTGTTTCACCTGAAAAACTGGATAGAACCAGAAATTTCTTCCAACCTTTTCTGGAAGAAAAGGGTTACAAACTTTTGGGAATAATACCCACTAACCCTGCCATAACTTTTCCAACCGTGGCAGAATTTCACGAAACACTACAGGGAGAACTCTTAACAGGGGAAGAAAATCTTGGGCGCCCCGTTGAAGATATTGTGGTGGGGACAATGACCATAGAAGGGGCTTTGCGTTACCTAAGGCGCGCCTTGAATAAGGCAGTGATTACAGGGGGAGATAGAAGCGACCTGGCCCTAACCGCACTGGAAACAAGCACTTCTGTGCTCATACTCACAGGAGGTTTATACCCCGATATCAGGGTCATCTCACAGGCACGGGAAAAGGGTGTGCCAGTGATCCTTGTTAGCTACGATACATATACCACTATTGGAATGCTGCAGGGCATTGTGAGGCAGATCCGGTCCGATGACACCAAAACCACAACTTTAATAAAAGATGAAATTGCGAAGTGCTGCCAGTGGGAAAAAATAGAAGGTGAGATGGAGTCCTATCGCATCTACTCAGGTTCGAAAGTGCAATAAGAAGGAGAAAAAGGGCAGCTGCTGCACAGGGGCCTCTTTGACTTGCAGAACCGTCTTCCATGGTCAATTAACCTGTGGTGAGTTTCCCCCCACAGTTCCCTTGGAATCAGCCTGCACAGCTCATCCTCGATAGCTTTCATATCCTGCTCGCAGGTCCAACCCAACCTCTGGCTAACACGGCGAACGTGAGTGTCCACAGCAAAAGCAGGAATGCCAAAGACGGTACTTAAAACCACATTTGCCGTTTTACGACCTACTCCGGGCAGCGTTATAAGTTCATCCCTTGTCCCCGGCACTTCACCGCCGTATTTTTCAATGAGCAGGCGGGAAGTTTCCATAATCTGCCGGCTCTTTTGGTGGTACAAGCCGCATCTTTTTAACTCTTCTACCAACTCAGCCAGCCCCATATCTAAAATATCCTGAGGGGCTTTAATTGTTTTAAAAAGTTTCTCAGTAATTTTATTTACCTGTTTATCCGTTGTCTGAGTAGAAAGAATTACGGCCAAGAGCAATTGAAAAGACGTATGATAGTATAAAGATGTTTGGGCCATTGGATATTCCTGCTCTAATAAAACCAAAATTTCTTTCAGATAGGACAAACTTTTCCCCTTATCCATCTATTGTGATCCTTTCTGCTACTCAGGGCAGAGGGATAATACCCTGCTCCATAAGAATCTTCGTTTGATCCTGGGCCCTTTTAATCTTCTCCACTGCCATTTCGTATATCTCTTCACGGCTTAGTTCCAGGCGGGCGACCCCTTCTTTTATAGCCTGCATTGCTGTTGCAGCTGCCACCCTGGGGAAAACCTCCCAGTTATCCATGGTCGGCAGTATCTCTTCAGGATTTAAACCTTTTTCTGCCGCACAGGCAGCCAGTTCTACTGCTGCAGCTATGCACATAGTGTCGGTAATGGTGCGGGCCTGAACATCCAAAACACCTCGGAAAATAGCCGGAAAACCAAGAGAATTATTAACCTGGTTAGAAAAGTCCGATCGTCCCGTGGAAACTATAGCAGCACCGGCTTCTTTAGCTTCCCAGGGCCATATTTCCGGGGTAGGGTTGGCGCAGGCAAAAACTATAGCATCTTTAGCCATCCGCCTGACCCATTCTTTCTTAATAGTACCAGGGCCAGGCTTGGAAAGCGCAATTACCACATCAGCCCCTTCCATGGCTTCAGGAATACCACCGGCGCACTGATCGGCGTTAGTAATCTCAATAATTTTAAGTTTATCCTGGTGCGATTCTCCAATGTCATTTCGGCCTTTATGCAAAATTCCCACGCTATCGCAAGCCACAATGTTTTCAGCCGAGACACCAGCGGTCAGTAAAAGCCTTATGGTGGCAACATTGGCTGCCCCAACTCCGATCACTGTAATTTTTGCATTTTTCATCTCCTTGCCAACTATCTTTAAGGCATTGATTAATCCCGCCAGGGTAACACAGGCTGTCCCCTGCTGGTCATCATGCCACACAGGAATATGGCATTCGGCACGCAGCCGGTCAAGAATGTAAAAGCACTTGGGGCTGGCAATATCCTCCAGGTTAATTCCCCCAAAGGTGGGCTGCAGCAACTTCACGGTATTGATAAGTTCATCGGGATCCTTTGTATCAAGGCAAATAGGAAAAGCATCAACACCTCCGAGATACTTGAAAAGGAGAGCCTTGCCTTCCATAACAGGCAGTGCCGCCTCGGGGCCAATATCTCCAAGGCCAAGAACCCTGGTCCCGTCAGAGACTACGGCAACGAAATTGCCCTTATTCGTATGCCTGTAGACCTCCTCTTTCCTGGCATGGATTGCCTCGCAGGGAGCGGCTACGCCGGGGGAATACCAGATAGCAAAATCTTTGTAATCCCGGACGGCGGCTTTCAAAGAGACCTCCACCTTGCCCTGGTAAAATGGATGCAGCTTCATGGCGTCTTCAGCTGGCTTTTTTGCTTTTGCCAAAAGCTCATCATTATTCAAAAGGAACAACCTCCTTTTTTTGTCGATATGAAACTACTTCTGAATCTGCGAATTTTCTTTTACTTCCCCAGTCTTTTTTTGAACAGTTCTGTAATCACCTGGGGGTTTGCCTGCCCCCTTGTTTGCTTCATTGCCTGCCCTACCAGAAAACCCACTGCCTTTTTGTTTCCGTCTGAATAGTCCTTCACGGCAGCGGGATAATTATTGATTACATCCTCAACAATAAGGAGCAGTTCTTTCTCTCCGCTAATCTGCAGCAGTCCTTTTTCCTGCACAATTTCCCGGGGAAGTTTCCCTGATAGAAAAGATTCTTCCAGAACTTCCTTTGCAAGCGTGCTGCTTAAGGTTCCTTCATCAAGAATCTTTAACAGCTCCCCGAGATGCAACGGAGTAAGAGGTATGTCATCTATTTCCTTCACACTGGTCTTTAGAAGTCCAAAGAGCTCTCCTGTCAACCAGTTGCTTACTTTTTGGGAATGGGGATAATGGAGAAGGGTATCTTCAAAAAAATCGGCCAGATTTTTGGACGAAGTAATAATTTCTGCCTGGTAAGGTGAAAGCCCATAACTTTCCATAAAACGCAGATAGCGTTTTTCAGGCAGTTCGGGAAGCTCCCCTTTCATTCTGCTTAAAAAGTTTTCGTCGAGCATCAATGGAGGAAGGTCAGGTTCGGGAAAGTATCGGTAATCGTGCGCCTCCTCTTTACCCCGCATTTCCGCGGTTACACCTTTTTCCTCATCCCACCTTCTTGTCTCCATGGCAACCCGGCCTCCCGCCCGTAAAATTTGTTTCTGGCGGATAACTTCGTATTCCAGGCCTTTTTGCACTGCTCTAAAGGAATTCATATTTTTAATCTCTACTTTTCGACCGAGGGTTTCCGTGCCGGATGGTCTCAGGGAAATGTTTGCATCACAACGCAGGCTACCTTCTTCCATCTTACAGTCGGAAACACCGGTATATAACAGGATCTTCTTTAACCAGTCAAGGAAAAGGTGGGCTTCGCCGGGAGAGCGCAGGTCAGGCGCAGTTACTATTTCAACGAGAGGCACCCCGCAGCGATTATAATCAACATATGAAATGGACTCTTTCTGGTCGTGTATCAGTTTCCCGGCGTCCTCCTCAAGGTGAAGCCTCTCGATCCTCACTTTACGAATCGACCGCCCGTCTTTTAACAGATCCAGGAAGCCTTCTTTCGCAAGGGGAAAATCGTACTGGGAGACCTGATAAGCTTTGGGAAGATCAGGGTAGAAGTAATTTTTACGATCAAACTTACTATAGGATGAAACGGTGCAATTCAAAGCCAGAGAGGCCCTTACGGCCAGTTCCAGCACGCTTTCATTGAACACGGGCAGTGAACCGGGAAGGCCCAGGCAGACAGGACATACATTTGTATTGGGAGCTTCCCCAAAACGATTGGGGCAGGAACAAAATATTTTACTCTCTGTCAGCAGCTCCACATGAACTTCAAGTCCGATAACAACTTCGTATTCAGGAGACATCCTTTAGCACCCCATCCGCTGATATTTTTGGCTTAAGGCCTTTGAACCCCAGCATTTTTTCAAGGGCAAAACAAAACTGCAGCATTCGACCCTCATCAAAGGGCCGGCCGATAATCTGTAAGCCAACGGGCAACCCGTCGGCAAGCCCGCAGGGTATGGATATGGCAGGGACACCGGCAAGATTTGCCGTTGTAGTATAAATATCGCTCAAGTACATAGTAAGAGGATCATCAAGCCTTTCTCCCCGAACAAATGCAGGAGAAGGAGATGTAGGTGTGATGATCAGATCATAGTTCTGGAAAACATTCTCAAAATCCTGCCTGATAAGAGTACGGGCTTTAAGAGAATTCAAATAATAAGCGTCATAATAACCTGAACTCAAAGCATAAGTCCCCAGCATGATACGCCTTTTCACTTCCGACCCAAACCCCTGGCTTCTGGTTTTTAGATAAAGTTCAATTAAATTATCCTGATCGGGAGCACGGAAACCGTATTGTACACCGTCGTAGCGAGCCAGGTTGGAAGAAGCTTCGGCCGTGCCAACGAGATAATAACACGGCAAAGCGTAAGAAGTATGGGGCATAGATACTTCTTCAACTTCAACCCCAAGCTTAATGCAAAGGACAACGGCGTTCATAACTGATTCTCTGACGGCCTCTTCAATGCCTTCCTGAAAATATTCTTTAGGCATGGCTACCTTAAAACCCTTGATATCTCGCCCAAGGTAACTGGAATAGCTTTCTTTTTCCCTTGGTACAGATGTGGAATCCCTGGAATCATTTCCTGCAATAATCTCCAGTACCATGGCACAGTCCCTCACATCTTTGGTCAGTGGCCCGATCTGGTCAAGGGAAGAAGCAAAAGCTATGAGGCCGTATCTTGAGACCAACCCGTAAGTGGGCTTAAGACCAACTACTCCGCAAAGGGATGCAGGTTGGCGCACAGAACCTCCCGTATCAGAACCCAGAGAGAAAAATACTTCATCAGCGGCCACGAGGGCGGCAGAACCACCGCTGGAACCTCCGGGAACCCTGTTGGTGTCCCAGGGATTGTGTGTGGGGTAAAAAGCCGAATTCTCAGTGGATGAACCCATTGCAAACTCGTCCATGTTCGCTTTTCCAATCAGCACAGTCCCCGCTTGCTGAAGCTTTTCCGTAACATGGGCATTATAAGGAGGACGGTAATCCTCAAGTATCCTGGAAGCACAGGTTGTAGGAATTCCCATTGTGCACATATTATCTTTCAACGCCATGGGTACCCCGGCAAGGATTGAGGACCGTTGGCCCTTTGCCCGAAGTCTGTCTATCTCACGGGCTTCTTCTAAAATAGTCTCTCTTTCTATCAGGTGGATAAAACCCTTAACGTTTTTTTCAACTTCAGAAATACGCCCGAGAACCGATTCAACCAGTTCCACGGAAGTTACTTCTTTCTTTTCCAGTGCCATAGCAGCGTCATAAGCTGTTTTTTCATAAAGATTCATTTATTTATTCCTCCATTTCGAATCCCTCAATAACTGGAGGTACTGAAAAGAAACCCTTTTCCTTTTCTTTTCCGGGTGATTCTTCCAGGATCCTTACGACCAGTTCTTTTTCACTGCCTTTAGCAATATCCTTTCTTAATACATTTCTTAATTGTTGAACATGTGTCATGGGATCGATATTTTCCAGATTTAGTTCATTGAGACGGTGAATATACTCCAGTATTACATTAAACTGGTCTGTATAAAGAATCTTTTCTTCCTCGGAAAGAGCAAGTCTTGCTAAGGCAGCAACATGTTCCACTTCTTTTTTACTAACATTCAATTTTTTTACCTCCCTCTGGATGCAGGAAAAGGAAATCTCTTTGTCGAATAAGTTATTGTAGAAAGCAGATTCCTAAGGATTGAGAGGAGAATGACTATGCCTATGCCTATTCTTCAAAATTTAATGGAAGAAACTGTTTTACGGGCCATTGAAGATTTAATGAACAAACAAAACATGTGTACATGCGAGCAGTGCCGTCTAGACGTTGGCGCAATAGCATTGAACAACCTGCCTCCGCGCTATGTGGTTACTCCAAAAGGCGCTTCCTATGCAAGGGCAGATCTTTTGGAAGTGCAAAAATACGTTGATGTGATCGGATCGATCACTAAAGCCATTAAATTAGTAAAAGAACATCCCAGGCATAAGATTAAAAACGCTAAATAATCAACTCATTGAAATCTTCCTCTGACAATATTTTTATGCCCATTTCACGGGCCTTTTCAAGTTTAGATCCCGGATTCTCACCTGCAAGTAGATAATCAGTATTTTTGCTGACGCTGTTTACTACCTTTCCCCCTTTTGATTCTATAAGTGCCTTTGCTTCCTGGCGGGTATGCCCGGATAATGTACCCGTAAGGACAAAATTATATTCCTTTAAAGTACCTTCTTTTATTGCATGATCACTTTCATCATAAAAAGCTACTTCCGCCTTTTCAAGTTTTTGCAGGATCTCAGATGTTTCCGGTTGTTGGAAAAAGTCCCGGACAGAAGCTGCAATAACAGGTCCAATTTCTACCAAAGCGTTCATCTCTTCCACAGAGGCCTCTGCCATACGGGGCAGGCTTTTGAAATGAGCAGCAAGGATCTGTGCTACCCGCTCTCCCACAAATCGTATTCCAAGTCCTACTAACAACTTATAAAGGGAATTTTGCTTACTTTGTTCCAGCGCTATAAGTAAATTATTTGCAGATTTTTCCCCCATACGCTCTAACTTTACGAGCTCTTCTTTTCTTAAATAATATAGATCTCCTACGTCTTTGACAAGTCCTGATTCGTACAGCTGTCTGGCAGCAGACTCTCCAAGGCCTGAAATATCCATCGCTTTTCTGGATGCAAAGTGAATTATTTTCTCAATCAACTGGGCCTCACAGGCAGGATTCAAACATCTCAAAGCTGCTTCCCCGGAGAGACGTTTTAAATCTTTTCCACAGGAAGGGCAGGCTGAAGGCATGTAAAATGATTGCTCATGACCTGTCCTTTTTTCCCGTAACACTTTTACGATTTCCGGGATAACATCTCCTGCTTTGTGAACAACAACCTCGTCTCCAATCATTACGCCTTTTTCTCTCAAGACGTCTTCGTTATGCAGGCTTGCTCTTTTTACTACAGAACCGGCCAGAAGGACAGGCTCAAGTATGGCTACCGGTGTTACTGCACCTGTACGGCCCACATTTACTTCAATATCTTTTACCCGGGTGATACCTTCTTCCGATGAAAATTTAAAAGCTGCAGCCCACCTTGGGACCCTGCTTGTATAACCCAGTTTCTCCTGTTTACTAATTTCATTTACCTTTAATACAACACCATCTATTTCATAAGGGAGTTCCTCACGCTTTGAATCTATGTAACTGCAAAATTCCACGGCCTGCTCTAATCCCCTCAATAATGAAACATGCTTGTTCACCTTGAAACCAAGTTCCCGAAGATACTGCAGCGTATCCCAGTGGCTTGGGAGAGGCTTTGTCAGTGAAGTATGAATCAAGGAAAAGACAAAAAGATCAAGGGACCTTTCTGCGGCGATCTTCGGATCCAACTGCCTGAGTGAACCGGCAGCTGCATTTCGCGGATTGGAAAAGGGTTGTAACCCCCTCCCATTCCTCAGCCTGTTAAGTTCTAAAAATTCTTCACGTGGAATAAATACCTCCCCTCTGATTTCAGCCGTAATTTTCTCCTTCAGCTGGAGGGGAAGGCTCCAGATTGTATAAAGATTATGTGTAATATCCTCACCGGTAATACCATCGCCCCTGGTGGCGCCTCGCTTAAAAACGCCATCTTCATAATACAGAGAGACTGCAAGACCATCTATTTTTGGCTCACCCACCCAAACAACCTCATCAACATTCAAAGCTTTTTTAAGGCGCAGGTAAAATTCTTTTAGTTCATTTTCCGAAAAGATGTTATCCAGGCTGAGCATAGGTACAGGATGTTTTGCCTGCTTGAAGGCTGAAATGGCAGTGCCGCCGATACGCTTTGAAGGAGAATCGTATGTCATAAGGTCAGGGAACAATTTTTCCAACTGCAGCAGGTCTTTCATATAAAGATCAAACTGGGAATCACTAATCCGGGGATTATCCAAGACGTGATAGTAATAATTATGCTTGTTGATAAGTTCCTTAAGCTCTTCCAGGCGGGCCGCCGCAGCATCTCTATCCACTATTAACGCTCATCCTTTCTTCCCTTATTATACCTTATTATTAGGCAATAAAACCATTAGAGCAGACATTTTCCGCAATGCGGAAACGTCTGCCGTATTCTAAATAGGGCACCTTTGATCAGAGTTCAATCCCATGTAATCAGCTTAACAGGTTCCTGGCAATAATCATCCTCTGAATTTCATTGGTGCCTTCATATATCTGCGTTATTTTTGCGTCTCTCATAAATCTCTCCACGGAAGGATCCTGGATATAGCCGCAACCACCAACTATCTGGACGGCATTTGTGGTTACTTCCATGGCCATATCAGAAGCGAAAAGCTTTGACATGGAGGATTCTTTGCCGCATGGCAGTCCTTGATCGGCCAGGAAAGCCGTCCGATACGTCAGCAGACGGGCTGCTTCGATTTTTACGGCCATATCGGCAATCATAAATGAAATCCCCTGGGAATGAACAATAGGTCCATCAAACTGTTCTCTTGCTTTAGCATAGTTAACAGCTGCCTCAAAGGCCCCCTGGGCAATCCCTAAGGCCTGGGCGGCGACACTGTTTCTCCCCACATCGAGAACGGTCATGGCTATTTTAAAGCCTTCACCCTCCCGGCCGAGGATGTTCACTTTTGGAAGATAACAGTTCTCAAAAATAAGCTCGCAAGTAGTGGAGGAACGTATGCCCATCTTCTTTTCTTTTTTTCCAAATGAAAAGCCCGGAGCACCTTTTTCTACAATAAAAGCGCTAATACCGCCCGCCTTGCGATTCCTGTCTGTAGAGGCAAATACCACATAAAGATCTGCCGCATCGGCATTCGTTACAAAGATTTTATTGCCGTTTAACAGATAATAATCTCCTTCTAAGACCGCTGTGGTACGGGTATCGGCTACATCAGAACCGGCCAATGGTTCAGTTAAACTAAAGGCTCCAAGCAGTGTCCCTTCCGCCAGAGGTTTCAGGTATTTGATTTTTTGTTCTTCACTGCCAAATTGAAATATTGGCCAACTGCAAAGAGATATATGAACACCCAGGACTGCTCCCAGCGATGCATCTACCCTTGATATTTCTTCCAGAGCAATGATATAGGAAAGATAATCTCTGCCTGCGCCACCATATTTTTCCGGCCATATAATTCCCGTAAGATCCATTTCAGCCATTTTATGGAATATCTCCGGGGAGAACTCCTCTTTCTCATCCCGTTCCTCAGCACTTGGCCTTATTTCTTTCTCAACAAAATCCCTAATGGTGAGGCGCATCATTTCGTGTTCAGATGAGAGGAAAAAATTCATCGGTTTTCCTCCTTTATTTGCGCCGAAGAGCCCTGTGGGCAATATCTTTACGGAAATATGCCCCCTCAAAGGTTACAGTGTCGGCCAGTTTATAAGCTTTCTGCAATGCGGTCTTTAATGAAGGATCCCAGGCAGTGAGGCCCAACACTCGACCTCCGGAAGTGACCGTTTTTTGATCCTTAAAAGATGTCCCGGCATGAAAAACCATCGTCGTTTCGTCATTTGGAAGATCATCTAACCCTTTCATCTCTATTCCTTTCTCATAGTCCCCCGGATAACCTTTGGAGGCCATCACTACGCAAACAGCCGCGTCGGCAGACCACTCCGGATAAGGAACAGAAGCAAGGTTGCCTCTCGCCGCTTCATAGAGGATAGGGAAAAGATCTGATTTTAACCGGGGAATAAGTACCTGTGCCTCCGGATCACCGAAGCGCACATTGAACTCAAGGACTTTGAGACCGTTTGGAGTAACCATTAAACCCGCAAAGATTACTCCCCTGTAAGTAATACCTTCTTCTCTGAGGCCATTTAACAAAGGCTCAAATACTTGTTCATTCACCTGACGGGATAATTTCTTCGTTAAAACGGGGGCAGGTGAATAAGCACCCATACCTCCTGTATTGGGACCCTGATCCCCCTCAAAAATGGTTTTGTGGTCCTGGACAGACGGAAGGGCCGCATAAGAGAGACCATCAGTAATGGCAAATACTGAAGCCTCTTCCCCCTGAAGATACTCCTCAATGATTATAGTATCTCCGGCGCTTTGAAAGGCCTTCTCTTCCATGATATAGCGAACTGCACTGCTCGCTTCGGTGAAACTTGCAGCTATAATAACGCCTTTACCGGCTGCAAGACCGTCGGCTTTAACAACTAAAGGATATGAAGCTTTTTTGAGATATTCATAAGCATCAACAGGGTCTGCAAATGTTTCGAAAGATGCGGTGGGGATACCGTGATCGATCATGAACTTTTTAGCCCAGGCCTTACTTCCCTCTAATAGGGCCCCCTCGCTGCACGGCCCAAAAATTAACTGGCCATTCTCCCGGAATAAATCAGTAATACCAGCTGCAAGAGGCGCCTCCGGACCGACTACGGTAAGATGAATATCCTTTTCCCTGGCAATACTCTGTATTTTTTCTATTTCATCAGACCCGACAGGTACACACTCGGCTAAGGAGGCAATACCCGCGTTGCCCGGGGCACAGAAAATCTTTTTCACTTCAGGGCTCTTGGAAAGTTTCCAGGCCAGGGCATGTTCCCTGCCTCCTCCACCTACGATTAAAACACGCACTTATAAAAACCCCCTATGTAACAACTCAGTGTTTAAAGTAGCGTTTCCCCGTAAACATCATGGCAATATTATATTTTTCACATTCAGCAATAACTTCCTCGTCACCTTTTGAACCACCAGGCTGGATTATGGCTGTAACTCCTTCACCTGCAGCTATTTCAACACCATCTTTAAATGGAAAAAAAGCATCAGAAGCGAGAACGCTTCCTTTCATATTTTCCCCGGCCTGGTCTACGGCAATCT
>JAUSPO010000052.1 GCA_030656575.1 Bacillota bacterium | reverse complement strand
ACTTTCCACGTATTCTTTTGTTTGATTTTCTGATATCTTTTCTTTTTCCTGAAAGAAGATAACAAGAGAATAATTGTTATTTAATATGTAACTGATATGATTTTTAATAAGCTCTCGTAACTTATCATGTGGAGATAATTGTTTTCCCATAATATACTCAGCTTTTTTAAGCACAGGACTAATTCCTTTATCAAGAACATCCTGGAATATTTCGTTTTTACTATTAAAGTAATAATAAATACTCCCCTTAAGAATTCCCACCTCAGCAGCAATATCCTGCATAGAAGTACCCTTAAACCCTTTTCTTTTAAATAGCTTTGCAGCTTCATCTAAAATTTCTTCCCGTTTATTTTTAACGGTCTCATCTATACTTACTGTATTTTTTTCAGCGTCCATACGACCAACCTTTCTTGAAATTTTATTACCTATTTTTAAATAAATAAATGCTTCTGCCTATCATTTGTTTCATTTTATCATAGAATTAAAAATTTATCAAAACATCAATTTTTTATTTCTTTTATTTATTATAAGACTAAAGAAAATATAACCGCTCCTATTTGAAGCAGTTATATAAAAACAATCGTAACTACTCAGCCAATAGAAGTTACTTAATCGCTCGGGCCGCAAAGCATGGGGACGGTTCCATCGTCTTCCCTTCGGACCTTCGCTACGCTATGGTGACGCTCGAACCGTCCCCATGCTTCACTTATCTTTTCTCTGAGTAGTTACAAACAATCAATACTTATACATAACAATACTAATCTATTTTTAATATTTGGCATATTCTGTTAAAAACAAGGCAATCTGAGGAAATACGATCACAAGTATTGTGGTAATTAAAATAGCGGCTAAAAAAGGCATTGTTCCTTTAAAAATTTTCTCTAAGGGAGTATTCGGAGAAATTGCCTTAATAACATAGACGTTTACACCAACTGGAGGTGTAATTACGCCCAGATTTGCCATCAGCACAATGATAACCCCGAACAAAATAGGGTCAAAACCAATACGGATAACCACAGGATAGATAACAGGAACAACAAGGGTTATCAAGGCCATAGCATCCATAAAGCACCCGCCTAACAGAAAAATAAGCACAATAACACCCATAATAGCAACCGGGGGCAAAGGTAATCCTTCAACCCAGTCGGCAATAATAAACGGAATGGTTGTTACAGCCATAAAACGCCCGAAAATCATTGCTCCCGTAATTAGACAGATAATCATGGTGGCTGTACGGAGACCATCTTTAGTAAATTCAACAAACTTTGGCCAAGTCACCGATCGTCTTAACAATCCAATAATCAGGGCACCCGCCGCGCCGATTCCTCCTGCTTCAACAGGACTAAACCATCCAAGAAACAGTCCACCTATAACAAGGGCAAAGAGAAGTAAAGCTTCAGATAGCTGTGTTAATGCTTTGAGTTTTTCCCGCCAAGCAATTTTTTCACCCCGCGGTCCCATTTTGGGGTTGATACGGCAAATCAGGTAAACAGTCAGGGAAAAAAGAATAGCAAGAATCAATCCTGGAAAAACACCGGCCACGAAAAGTTTTCCTATGGATTGTTCAGTCAAAAACCCATACACAATAAAAACTGTGCTGGGTGGAATAAGAATACCAAGCGTTCCAGCAGATGCGACAGTGCCTGTGGCCAGACCGTCATCATATCCGTATTTCCTCATCTCAGGAAGAACAATTCTTCCCATGGTAGCAGCTGTTGCCGATGTGGAACCACAGATAGCGGCAAAACCAGCGCATCCCATAATTGTAGCAATTCCCAGTCCACCGCGCATATCTCCTACCAAACTGTAAGCGGCCTTGTAAAGTCTATCCCCAATTCCGGAAACAAAAGCAAAAGATCCCATCAGCACAAACATTGTAATAGCACTGAGAGAATAAGAATAGAACTGCCCGAAAAAATCACGAGCCAAAATGCTGGTTCCGGCCGACCACGTAACTATATAGCCAAATCCAATCATACCAACAAATGCCATAGCAAAAGCAATAGGCATTCTCAGAAAAAAGAGAACAAGAAGCAAAATAATCCCTGCAATACCGGCTTCAACTGGACTCATTATTTGTGCCCCTTCCTATAAAAGAGTGCAATATTTCGTTAAGAAAGTACAACGATGCTACGACGGCACAAAAGGCAATCACAAAGGCAAAAGGATAAAAAGGAATATATGCTGTGGAACTCATCTCTCCGGCCTTTTTTAGAGACAAACCATAAGTATAGCTCTGCCAGGAAAGTATAACAAAGAGGAATAATCCAATCGAAGAAATAATACCATTGATCCAATTCTGTACACGCCCAGATAGTCTACCTATAAAAAATTCAATAGCAATATGCCGCTTTAAAAAAAGGCTTACTGCTATCGTACAGGAAATTGCCACTATCTGTGCAAAACCCATTAGTTCAGTCGCACCCCTGAGTGGTTTTAGAAAAATTTTTGCTCCAATAACATCGGTAACAATTATGAGCAGCATACATACCACACCGGCAACTCCTACCCACTCAACCAGTTTGGCTATATTCTCGGATAGTAGCCTGAATCTCACTTTTACAACATCCTCCTACAATGATATTTATTCTTTCCTAGCTTCAAAAAGGAGTAAAGCTGCCTGCTTTTTCTTCAGTCTGTTTAACCCCGGAAGAAGCGGCAGCTTTGACTCATTAAAGGAAATAGTGATATCTTAAGTACTTATTTACTGAAAAAGAACCTCATCAACACCGGTTGAAGACTTAATTCCCAGCTCTATCTGCTTCCCTGACCAGTAATCAATACGCTCCCTGATAAAACTTATCCAGCCATTTACTTCTGCTTCAGAATAACCGGCTGAGACCATGCTGGCAGTATAATCTTTAATTACATTATTTGCCAGGTTTTGCCAGGTAGCAAGTTCACCAGGGGCAATTTCTATTATTTCATAACCAGACTCAATGGCATATTTTTTTCCATCAATATCGATACCGTTCCACATTTGAGCCAGCTTTTCCTGATATTCATCCTCGATATATTTGGTAATTATATCCTGAACATCAGCAGGCAGCTTTTCCCAGATATTTTTGTTCATTGTCAGGTAAAAAGTATAGACTTGACCTAACGGCCAGACTTCAGTAACATAATTCGTTACTTCGCCGTAGCGAAATGTTTTCGTAGTCTCATAGGGGACGAGAAGCCCATCAATCACACCTTTGGAAAGGTTATCGTAAGCTTCCGGCATGCTGACAGGACGGGCTGTCCCACCCAACGCCTCTACCAACTTGGCTATGTAGCCAGTTCCTCTCAGAGTAAGCCCTTTAAGATCTTCCGGTTTCCTAACCGGAACCTTTACAGTAATAATGTTGTTGGCCGGAGAAGTATGAAGAGTAAGTATATGTGTATCTTCAAATTCTTTCGGCATATATTCTTTGAGAAAATCTGAAACAACATGGTTTGCAACCCAGGCATTAGGAAAACCAAGGGGAAGGTCAAGGACTTCTGTAACCTTAAAACGGCCAAAAGTATAGGCCAGGTTGGAAAGACCAATGTCGGCTATTCCTTCCATCACACCATCATACATTTTATCAGGCCCTAGCAGCATACCACCCGGATAGTACTCAACTTCAACCCTGCCACCCGTAAGAGCTTTAATGTCTTCGGCAAATACTGAACCAATCTTGCCCGGACCGCTTTCACCGGGAAAATAGTTTGCAAAACGCAAAGTTATTTTCTCATCCCCTGCTCCAGGGGACGCTTGTCTCCCTGCGCAACCACTCAATAAAACCAAGACTAAACCCAATACTAATAAATTCAACCAAAATGTTCTTTTCATATTAACAATCTACCTCCAGAGCATAATTTTTCTACATACATAAGACCTTTTGCGTACTTTCTTAAAACTGAGGTAACCCTACCCCTTCTAAATTAAATAGACGCTTTCTCATACTCCCTTTACGACTAATAATTATGTAAATCCTCAAAATTCAGCTTTCTGTCTGAATTTTGAAAACAAATATCACCTCCCTAATTATTATTTATTTTTATCCATTCAATCCAAATAAACCAACTGTTTGTTTTGTTTTGTTTTCTTTTGTCCCCTTTGTGAATTAATTATCTCACAGAACAATCTTTCAGTCAAGAGTTGTTTTTCTGAAAAAACATAAGCTTATGATATATATTGTAACTTCCGGTTCTCTATCCATTTCCATTTTTGTAAGTGGGTTTCTAAAAATATCCCTGGAGAAAATTGCTATGATGTATGGATAATTAAAAAATGATGAAAAAAAGAAGACAGTACATAAGCAGCATAAGCATGAACTACCATTCCCGCGCTTAACTACTTGGACCATCTCCGTAAGAGTCACTTTTCTTAATAATATTTCTTAAAATACAAAAATATTAGCCGCAAAACCTATGTCATTTTGTTATCTTTCAGTAAGGCACGTAGTTTAAATCTCTGGACTTTACCGCTGGCCGTCCGTGGAAGTTCTTCAACAAACCTTACCCAGCGAGGATATTTATAACTAGCCGTTTTGCTGCGAACAAAATCCTGCAGCTCAAGCTCAAGCTCAGAAGAAGCCTCATATCCTTCTCGAAGGACCACAAAAGCCAGAGGTTTTTCCAGATTAGTCGCATCCACATTCCCGACGACACCACTTTCTAAAACAGCCTGGTGCTCGAGTAAAATTCCTTCAACCTCAACTGGAGAAACCCAGATACCTCCTGCTTTCAACATATCATCCCCTCGGCCGCTAAACCAATAGAAATCGTCACTGTCTTTATAGAACTGGTCACCGGTATTAAACCATTCCCCCAAAATAGCCTCTTTTGATTTTTGATGTTTTCTCCAGTAGAAGGGAGTGGTTCCATCATTTTTTATCCAAAGCGAGCCAACTTCTCCATCAGGCACTTCATTTACGTCCTCATCGGCAAGCTTGGCTTCGAAACCGGGAAGCAGAACACCACAGCTCCCAGGCCTGATTTTCCCGGGTAGATTGGAAATATAGATCCCCCCCACATCGGTGGACCCAATCCCATCAAATATTTCTATTCCAAACTTTTCTTTCCAACGATCAAAGATTACTTTTGGCATTGCTTCTCCAGCTGAGATGCATACTCTGAGTGATGAAAAATCATATTTTCCCTTTTCTTTTTCCAATAAATCCAAAACGCCCATATATGATGTGGGAATACTAAAATAAAGAGTGGGTTTATAACGAGTTATTACCTCGGCGATTTTTTCAGGTTTTGGCATTTCCGGTACTAATACTACTGCTGCGCCACAAAGAAAAGTGGTTTCAATAGAAGCATTCCTTCCATAAGAAAAGTACATTTTTGAAGCAGAGTAAACAATGTCATCTTCTGTCATGGAAAGAACATTTTCACAATGGGGAGGCATAAAAAACATCATATCATGATGAAGGTGTACTACACCCTTGGGAGTTCCAGTAGTCCCTGAACTATATAACCAAAAAGCCATGTCGTCTTTTGAAGTCAAGGCTGGTTCTAAGGACGAAGACGCCCGCTCTATCAAATCCTCAAAAGAAAGCTGCCCCGCGCCGGATGTCCCAGAAACAATAAAATGACGTAGATACCTGAGCTCCTGGGAGACCTCAGTAAATTTCGGTGACAGGGTTTCATCAGTAATGAGCACCTTGGCGCGGCTATCGTTTAAGTAATACTTATAATCCTGGGGAAGGGCCATTGTACTTACCGGTACTGGAACTGCTCCGATCCTCATTGCTCCAAAATAACTGTAGAGAAATTCAGGACAATCAGGTAGACAAATCATTACCCGGTTTTCCTCTTCAACTCCCAACTTCAATAAGGCGTTTCCCGTCCGGTTTGCTGCATCTAAAAGTTCACGATAGGTAATAACCATATCCTTGTAATAAATTGCAGTTCTGTCCCCTCGCCCTTCTCTTATATGACGGTCAAGCAGGAAATCACCCAAGTTAAACTCATCTGTCATTGCAGATATGTTAATCATCTATAAAACCTCCTTTTGAAATAATAGGTCTTTTATGATAAAACCAGACCGCTCCCCCCTATCTTGTTTTCTGATATTTTTGAAAAAACGGGAACAATGCTTAAAAAAAGCCGTTATTGAATATACCAAATCCATTGTTATCCCTTATCATATTTGCCCAATAAATTTAATTATTTTAAACCATTTTTGGGAAACGAAACATTGTTTTTTAAGGAAGATACCAACCGTTTGTTTTTAAAAGTATGTAACTTGCCGCATAACTTTGTATCATGAGAATTATCTCACAAGCATATCAATCTTGTCAATATTGTTTTTTACCATTAAAGCACAGCATAAAAGCATCCAATTAGCTAATACTCAAAGTTGCACCTTAAATGACACTTAGGCACACCCATACAGTTAAATTATTTTAAACTACGAGATGTTCTTAACTTTTTCCAATAATTCATTAACACTGTTCCATTCTTATTTGGTTTTTACCGGTCAGGAACTGAAAGATCATCTGAAGTGTTGGCCTTTATTAAATCTACTCTTTTAAATTTTCAGATCTTTTCAGTGATTCCATTTGTCTTTTTAAAATCTTGTGGCTCTAATAATAATGATATTAAAAGACCGATCATTAAACCCCAAAAAGCTGAGCCAATGTTCCAAAAGGTGACATTAGAAACAGTCACCATGAAAGCAACGAAAGCACCAATAGTAAAATTTCCCTTAAAAGCATTATGAAAAGAATCTAAAATAACACGAAACATTGCAAGTCCTCCTAAAACAGCAATCATGATAGTAGGAATCATAAGGGACAAACTAATAGTAACAGGTGCAAAAATGCCTGATAAAAATAATAAAAAGCCGAGATAAACGCCCCCTACATATCTTGATTTTCTGGAACCTGAAGAATTTAGTATGGCACTTACCGGCCCCGTGATACAAGTTGGCACACTACCTAGAAACCCCATGGCAATAGAGCCTACTCCGCAGGATAATGTCATAACATTAACAGGCGGGTCATATCCCTCACTTTTTAAAATAGCAATACCCTGGGTATTGTGAATTCCAATTACGGAAATAGTTAGAGGAAGAACTAATTCTATAATGGCATTAATATTAAAGTCCGGCCTATATAGAACAGGACGAATAATAGATAAGTCTAAGGGAACAGCATAAAAGTCACCACGTAGGGCTATAATCACCAGCCCGGCAATAGCTGATATAAGAATGGGTGGAATATATTTTATAGAAACCCTGCCCGAAAGAAAAAGGAAAAAGAATCCGATGGTAATAGCGGAAAGCCAGGGATCAATCACGAAAGAAGAAACAAGCTTCAGACCAAAGGGTAAAAATACCCCGGCAACCATGCCCATAATAATGGGCATGGGAAGAAAAGCCATCCCCTTTTTTGCAATTCCCGTTAGACTAATAATTGTAATAACAACCCCTGTTATTACATATGCTCCAATAACTTGCGGAAAGGTTAAGTGTTGTAAAGATGCGCCAACAATGGCAGCGGCGGGTAATGACCAGGCTGCTGAAATGGGTTGTCTGTAAAATAAAGATAAGATAACTGTAATAATACCGCCCAGTCCATAACCGGCAAAAAGCCATGTAATCATCTCTTTTTCGCTTAGCCCTCCTAAATGGGCTGCACTTAATAAAATGGCAATTGGACCTGTTTGTGTGAATAAAAATGCAATAAAAGCATTACTTATTACAAAACGATTACTATCCTTTAAAAAACCATTAATAATTGGAAAACGTAATGACGGTTTCTCTAACATAAATCAGTCTCCAGACATCTTATTTATTTGTTACCACAGCGAAAGGTTGCTTATTTTGCAGCATCGCTAATACTTTAGTGCTAGTTACAATCATAAAGACAGATAAGACAAACTGCCTTTTGTAATAAGGCAGTTTGTCCCATAAAATATTAAAAATAACAAATGATGTTTTCATTTCCCTTTCTTTTTACCCAATATCAATTCATATAAACCGGATGAAAACCTGCCTCATCATAGATGCGGCGATAAAGCTTTGAGTTTTCATAACCCCATTTTAAAATGCGTTTGAACTTCTTAAACTGAAGTGCCTTTATCTTATCTCTGGGTAGAGTTTCCAAAAGTGGATTCCAGTACTGATCAATTCCTTTCATGATCATATATTAGCTCCTTTTCCTAACTCCTTATTATTAACAAGCATTACATAGGGCGTGCCCTTGTTATTTTATAAGTTCGGCAAGAATAGGGCAATCTGAGGAAAAATAATCAGCAGGGCAATGCAGACAGAAGCCGCGATTAAGAACGGCCATACGCCGCTAAAAATTACTTCCAGAGGCACATTTTTAGCTACGCCTTTAATTACATAAACATTAATACCTACCGGAGGTGTAATTACTCCCATGGCCACAACCATTACAATAATTACTCCAAACCAGATAGGATCATACCCAAGTACTCCTGTCACCACCGGATAAAATATTGGGATGGTAAGCAGCTCTTATTTCTCTGACTCAAGTTCAAATGAAGGTGAGTCAGATATTTGAGCTACAGTAAAAAGGTAAGCTGTTTGTAGCGCCTCTGTAGGACAAAGCTCAAAGCATTCCTTGCAGTTCCAGCACTCTTTGGATGCTATCTCCGGAACGAAACTTATCTCTCTTCTTACTCCGCTGTTAATAAATCCAACAGCACTCTTCTTCTTCACTTCAGCACAGTATCTCACACAGAGACCGCAATGAATGCAAAATGAGGCCTCTTTTTCAAACCGGTCTTTGTCTGCACCATACTCTTTAACCAAAGCCTGCAATTCCCTGGAGTCCGGAGCATGAGAGAGCATCAATTCCAACAAGGTTCTGCGAATCTTAATTATATCCTCAGTCTTTGTTCTTACCACCATATTCTCTTTTACAGGGGAAGAGCAGGCGGTATCGAGCTTTACTCTGCCTCTGGACTCTACTTCTACCATGCAAAGTCTGCAGGCAGTATAGGGTTCCAGCTTTTCATGATGGCAAAGGGTCGGGATATCTATCCCGGCACTTTGGGCCGCTTCAAGAACGGTCATCTCTTCTTTGGCTTTAACCTCTTTGTTATCGATAGTCAAGGTGACTACACCCATTTTTTTCGCCTCGCTTGCTTATATATTCAATGCAGTAGATAATACCTTACAGACGCCCGCAGGGCAACGCTTCTCCTCAATGTGAGCTTCATACTCATCCCGGAAATGTTTAAGAGAGGCACGTAACGGGTCGGACGCACCTTGCCCCAAAGCACATAGCGCTGCGCTTTTTTGCACCTCAGAAAGGATTTCTAAAAGTTCGAGGTCGCCTTTTTGGCCCCTACCCTCAGTAATTCTATTCATAATCTTCAACATATGCCTGAGACCGTCGCGGCATGGGGTACACTTGCCGCAGGATTCATTAGCAAGGAAGGTAAGATAATACTTGACCATATCCACGATACACGTATTCTCATCAGCGACAATCAGGCCAGGACCCATTGCTAAACCAGCCTTTTTCATCTCTTCATAATCTACTTGTAAGTCAAGCAGATTCTCTGGGATAAACCCTCCCATTGGCCCGCCAGCCTGGAGTGCTTTGAACTTCTTATTTCCCCTAATGCCACCACCAATATCAAAGACAATCTCTCTAAAAGTCATCCCCATTGGGACCTCAACCATACCGATATTGTTCACTTTGCCTGTAAGCGAGAAAACCCTGGTCCCCGTACTTTCTTCAGTGCCTATTTTGCTGAAAGAATCAGCACCTTGATTAATTATTAGCGGAACATTAACCCAGGTCTGCAAATTGTTCAGAACTGTTGGTTTAGCCCACAATCCCCTATCCGTAGCGTGATCATACTTGGTTCTGGGTTCTCCTATCTTACCCTCCATTGAAGCCATCAACGACGATGACTCACCAAGGACATAACCTCCTCCATCTATATATACCTTAATAGTGAGGTCAAAATCGGAACCTAAGATATTTTTACCCAGAAAACCATATTCCTCAGCTTGCTTGATAGCTAACCGGGCGTTTTCCACCGTCTGGGGAAACTCATCCCCCACAAAAATGTACCCCTCAGCAGCCCCGATAGCATAACAGCCGATGATCATCCCCTCGAGAACAGTGTGAGGAGTTGCTTCCAACAGCCTTCTATCGGCAAATGCACCGGGGTCACCCTCATGGCAGTTACAGATAATATACTTGGGTTCACCCTCAGATTTTCGGCAGGATTCCCATTTGAAGCCTGCAGGGAAGCCGCTGCCGCTGCGCCCCCGCAGGTTGGATTTACTTACTTCTTCTATTACCTGATCCGGCGTCATGCTGCGTATGACTTTTCCTAAAGCAGAATATCCACCTACCGCCAGATAATCATCAATGCTTTTCGGATCAATCTTAATGTTGTCGCCAATAACGAGCCGCATCTGTTTTTTGTAAAAAGGAATATCATACTCATGTACTGCTTTTTCACCTGTAGATGGGTCAACATATAGCAAACGATCTATAACCTTCTTCTCCTTTATGGTCGAAGAAACAATCTCGGAAACGTCTTCAGGCTTTACCTGGAGATAGCATATCTCTTCAGGATAAATAACCACAACGGGTCCTCTCTCACAAAATCCGGGACACCCGGCTCCCTTGGTATCCACATCAGCCTCTAAGCCTTGTTTTTTAATCTCTGCTTTAAAGGCAGCTATGACTTCAGCTGCACCAGAGGCAAGACAAGCAGAGCCAGCGCATACTGAAATGCTGGGCTTGCTCGGGTCTCTTCCGGATAATATTCCTTGTCTGACTTTCTCTAACTCCTCAGGTGATTTTATCTGTGCCATAATCTTCCCTCACTCATATTTTTTTATCACGTCTTTTGCCTCGGCTGGCGACATCTTACTGTGAGTCTTGCCTTCAATTTCTATCACCGGACCTAAAGCACAGCGACCTAGACAATTACAGGTCTCCAGGGTAAACTTCGAATCCAAGTCCGTTTGGCCTGGTCTAATTCCTATCAAATCTTGCACCGTATCTATGACACCCTGCGCACCGCGAACATGACAGGAAGTACCATTACAAATGTGAATTTCATGACGTCCTTTAGGAACTAGCCTAAAGGCTTTATAAAAAGTAGCTGTATGCTGTATCTGTGCTAAAGAAACTTGTAACTTTTCGCTGACCCTCTCTAATATTTCCTTAGGAAGCCAACTATTTTCGCGCTGAATCTCCAGTAATACTTGAATGAGTGAACTGGCTTCGCCCTGATGTTTATCAATAATCTGATCAATTCTATCGTTATCCATAGCCTCTCTGTTCTAACCTCCTTCTTTCCCCTAATCCACTGTCAGCTCTTTTACCTTAGGCATAAGCAAAGCGCCACTGGCTTTCCTCGTACCTGACTAATCCTTGCCTTGTTGAACTATCAAGGTGCCTAGCTACTTCAGACGGGGTTAAGCTTAAAATCTTAGAGATTTCTCCAGTTGAAAGGGGTTTTTCCCGCAAGAGCAACATAATTTCGCTTATGGCTAATTTATCGGCAACTAATTCACGAAATAATTCATTGAACTCCTCACTGGAGTAGAACTCTTCATATTCTTCTTCTTTATGAAAATGTGCTCTCAGCCTTTCATTTTCCACCAGTCTGATGTAGGGAATTAGCTTGGTAAGTGCTTCCAGTTTTAACTTTAATCCATTTTCATCCAGTCCTTCGCTTTTACCAAGTGGTCCTAACTCCTTCACCTTCTTGACAAATTTATTAACTACTTCCACATAAACGTTTGCTTCACTGCCAGACATAAATTCGAGCGTTAACCTTTCGGGGTTCAATCCGATATGTTCCATTATTTTCCTAAAGAAAAGTACCATGTTTAATGCATGGTAATTTCCTTGGGTAGTATAGTTACATTCATTTAAACGGCAACCTCCAATAAATACCCCGTCCATTCCTTTGGAGAAAGCTTTGAGTATATGTGACGGGTCGACTCTACCTGTGCACATGACGCGGATAAGCCGCATTTCAGTTGTATATTGTAGTCTGGACACGCCAGCCAGGTCAGCAGCTCCGTATGCTCACCAATGGCAGACAAAACCCAGTATCCTTGGTTTAAATTTAAGTCCCGTACTCATCCTTCTCACCCTCCTTTATTTGTGGGAAGCACGGGGACGGTTCTCCTGATTCCTTCTAATTTTTAAGAACTTCAGGGAAAGGAAGCAGGAGAACCGTCCCCGTGCTTCCCTACTTCTACAAATTTACAAGCACCGCATCAATTTGTTGGATGGTCTCTTCCTCTGGAAACGCCGCCTCAATTTCGCTCATAAGCACTTTATCGGTAAAGTGCTTGAGTTGAATAGCACCAGTTGGGCATTTTCTATTACAGAGACCATCTCCTTTGCAGAGAACAGGATTAACTACAGCCTTTCTGCCCTGTTGTGTCATACGAAACTCGATGGCACCATACGTACAGGCTGAGATACATGCTCCACACGAAATACATTTATTATCATCCACCTCGCAAACAGCGCCTGAAGCGGTGACTGTATCATGTGAGAGAAGAGTGAGAACCCGGCCTGCAGCTCCATAAGCCTGGCTAACCGTTTCCGGTATAAGTTTGGGATAGTGAGCCGTTCCACAGAGATAAACGCCATCTGTAGCAAACTCAACAGGTTTTAATTTGACATGGGCTTCTTTAAAGAAGCCATCCGGGCTCAGAGTTACCTTAAATAATCCGGCCACTTCCTTGGTTGCTGCGGAGGGAAGAACAGCGGCAGCCAAAGCAATTATATCCGCATCTATTTCCAGCTTTTTGCCTAAAACATAATCCGGTAAGGTAACCCTTAAGACAGATCGGCCATCATCCGCCTCAGCAGCTTCCACCTGAGGTTTATCCTGGGGCTCATAGCGAATGAACCTGACCTCTTTTCCTGCCGCTTCCCGGTAATAATCCTCTTTGAACCCATAAGTTCTCATGTCCCGGAAGAGAATGTAAATATCCATCTGCGGGTTTATCTCTTTTAGTTTCAAGGCGTTCTTGACAGACTCGCTGCAGCATATCCGGCTGCAGTAATTTCTATCTTCCTGTCTACAGCCTACGCATTGAATCATGACGAGACTCTGTGCATCTGTTACCTTTTCGTCTCCTTTGGTGATCCGCTCCTCCAACTCCAGATGAGTCAAAACTCTGTCATCTTCTCCATAAAGGTATTCGTCAGGTGTATATAAATCGGCACCTACAGCAATAACAGCGGCACCATGTTTTATTTCCAAACCTCTTTCTTTAGACTTCACTCTGGTTACGAAATTACCCACATAACCTGTAGCCTCCGTGATGGTCGCATCAGTATAGACATGTACCAAGGGGTGACGATACACCTTATTTGTTAGTTCACGTAAATACTCCTGCACATCCAGTCCTTCCAGGGTGGTATGAATTCTTCGTGCCATCCCCCCCAGGTCCGCATCCTTTTCCACCAGATAAACATCATGTCCCTGCCCGGCTATGGAGAGAGCACAATTCATGCCGGCTAGGCCTCCACCGACCACCAACGCGGCTTTGTTGACGGGTAGATCAAATTCCTGTAAAGGCTCCAAATTGCAAGCCCTGGCTACTGACATGCGGATGATATCCTTGGCCTTATCTGTAGCTTCTTCCTGTTCTTTAGCGTGAACCCAGGAGTTATGCTCCCTGATATTAGCCATTTGATAATAATATTGATTAATTCCCGCCTCCCGAAGGGTATCCCGGAATAACGGTTCAAGAGTTCTGGGGCTGCAAGCAGCGACAACGACACGATTGAGCCCTTTTTCCTTAATAGTGTCTGTTATCTTTTTGGCAGAATTGGTAGCACAGGCAAAAAGCTGATCCTCAGCATGGACAACATTTGGTAAAGTTTTGCAATATTCAACTGTATCAGGAACATTAACGATCCTTCCGATATTAGCCCCACAATGACATACAAAGACTCCTACTCTGGGCTCCTCTTGCGATACGTCCTCTTCCGTCGGATATATCCTTTCCACAGAAAGATCTCCCCGCCGATAGTGAAGAAGTTCACCACACTTAGAGCCTGCCCCGCTGGCGCTAAAAACCGATTCGGGGATATCTACAGGACCCTGGAATCCTCCGCTGACAAAAATTCCGGACTTGTTGGTCTCCATCGGATTAAAAGGATTAATCTGGCAAAAATCGTGAGCATTAAGTTCAATACCGTATTTTTCCGACATGCCCTTCACATCAGTAGGGGGATTCAATCCCACGGATAATACCACCATTTCGAATTCTTCCTCTTTTACTCCATCGTCGGTGGTAGAATACCGTATAGTTACATTCTTAGTTTCCGGGTTCTCTTTTCCTATTGATACATAGCTTCTGATAAATCGAACCCCTGGAAGATTCTCTGCCCTTTCGTAGTATCGCTCGAAATCCTTCCCATAGGAACGAATATCGTTATGGAAGATTGTACACTGCGTCTCAGCGTCATGGTCTTTTGTCAAAATCACTTGTTTCTGGGTATAGGTGCAGCATACTGCGGAACAATAGCTGTTGCCTCCCGGAGTAACCTGTCTTGAACCAATACATTGAATCCAGGCTATTTTATGGGGATGCTTATTGTCTGAAGCACGCAGTACCTGACCTTCATATGGCCCGGTGGAGGACAGTAGCCGTTCATAGTCCATGCTGGTTATCACGTTCTCAAACTCTCCGTAATGATATTCCTCTTTTAACCTGGGATCAAATGGCTCAAGGCCGGGAGAGAGAATTATGGCTCCTACTTTTACTTCTACCTTTTCCGCCTTTTGATTAAAATCTATGGCGCCATTCTCACATACTCCTTCGCAAGCAGTACATGTCTTTCCTTGAAGATAACGGCAGCTTTCATCTATATAAGAGACAAGGGGAATTGCTTGAGAGTAGTAAATATGGATCGCTTTACTCTTCGATATCTCCTGATTATATTGATCAGGGTACTGCACCGGGCAGTAATCAACACATGTACCACAACCCGTGCATTTGTTCTCCAGAACATATTTGGGCTTTTTAATCAGCGTTACATTGAAGTCACCTGCTTCACCTTCTACGCTGTCTACTTCAGTGTAAGTAAGGATTTCAATATTGTTATGCCGGCCGACCTCGACCAGTTTTGGGGAAAGTATTCACATAGAGCATTCATTGGTGGGAAAGGTCTTATCAAGCTGGGCCATATGGCCGCCAATGCTCGGGGCTTTGTCAACGAGGTAGACCTTAAATCCAGCATTGGCAAGATCTAACGATGCCTGAATACCGCTAATCCCTCCACCGACAATCATAACATCCCCAAAATTACTGCCTGCAAGACTTTTTACAAGCTGTCCTTCTATTCTTTCCAGATCTTTTTCCAATTTCTATCACCTCATCAGGTTTATGTGCGCTGTGTTGGCAATTTATACTCTAAATCACTTCCTGGATGATTTCCGTGATGTCCTTAACCTGTATGACATCCTCATGATTCAGGCCTGACCTGCTCCCCTCAAGGGCATCGATGCAATAGGGGCAGGATGTAGCTAACACCTCAG
>JAUSPO010000082.1 GCA_030656575.1 Bacillota bacterium | reverse complement strand
TAAAGCTTGATGTGGCCTGTAGGTATTGTATTTTTCTAAGAACTTTGCGATGCCGTTTCTTGCTTCCCTGGGGCTTTCATAGTCATGAAGGTAGACCTCCTGGTATTTGACCGTTCGCCAAAGCCTTTCTGTGAAAATGTTCACGCAGGAGATAGGGAAAAATCTTATGTTCATGGTTTTTCTTGCTTAGATTAGGCTTTGGATAAATCGCTGCTATTCCCATTTGACGCATGTATTTCTGAACTGTCGGGCGGCTTATGGAAAAGGCTGAACGGTTTAAAATGGCTGTGATGGGACGAGAGCCCATGTAAGGGTCATCTGTATAGATACGGTCTATCTCATGCTTGGTTGCTATTTCTCGCAGTGATGCTGGCACCGGTCGATAATAAAGGCTTGTCCGATTAAGAGACAGCAGCGTTGCTTGAGTTGTAATAGGCAGTTTCCGATTTTCAAAGTCTATCAGATCCAGACGCTCAAATCTGCTCCGGCTTAATCCCAGATTTTTTTTTAAGCCAGTTGAGCCGGGTAGTCAACTTGCCGATTTCTGTATAAAGTTCCTGGTTTTTCTTTTCAAGCGCTTCCTTCTCCTTATCACCTTTTCTCCGGCCGTCCTCAAGGACGTTAGTAAGGCCATTTATGGCCTCTTTCCTCCATTTTGCCAGTTGATTGGGGTGAACCTCATATTGAGATGCTATCTCAGATATGGCTTTCTCTTCTTTTAGAATCTCCGGCACTACGGTGGCTTTGAATTTGCCTGTATATGTTTTTCTCATATGAAAATTATACACCTTATACACCTTAAATGAAGCCATTATTTTGTCCGGTTTTCGTTATCCATTATAATTAAGCCTAGCCAAAAAAAATGGCACTAAACGCTACGAAAAGGTTATCGAGAAAATTGGTCGTTTAAAAGAGAAGTTTAAACGGGTGGCTCATCGTTATGAAGTCACCGTAAAGAAAGACCCCGAAACAGACAAGGCCCGGAGCATTGATTGGCATCTAAAAGAAACAGAAAGCAGTAGCGGTCTATATGTCTTGCGCACCAACCAGAAAGGGCTTATAGAAGAAGAGATATGGCATATCTACAACACACTTACTGAGATAGAAGACGCCTTTCGCTGCATGAAATCTGAATTAGGACTTGGGCCAATCCATCACCAAAAGGAATTAAGAACAGACGGACACATATTTATTACCATTCTTGCCTATCATCTTTTGCATACTATTCGCTTTAAGCTTAAATCTCAGGGAATACATCTTAGCTTCGCAACTATTCGTGAGCGGTTATCTACCCGGGTACGAATAACAACCACGCTGAAAAGAAAAGATGGCAAAATGATTCACATAAGAAAATCCTCCCGAGCTGAGTTGTTTCACAAGGATATCTATGATGCTCTTAAGCTGAGTTATCAACCCGGAAAAACAGTAAAAACTATTTTGTAAAAATTAAAGAGGTAGTGTCTAAATTGAGTTTACGAAAGCTGCAAACCGTTGATTTTAAAGGATTCTTTTTAAAAAAGCATGAAGTTGGGTTAACAGTAAGACTGACATTTGATCCACCCAGTCTGGAACAGGCTGGAGGGGAAATATTTGTTGTATAAAAAATTATTTTGGGAGTTGGTGTAGAATAGTATCATAGGATGAATTTAGTTAATAATCTGCTTAGAGGATACTCGGCCCTCGCCTTGATGAAAATCATTGATGTTAGTTATCCCACTGCTGGGCTTATGCTACAAAAGATTAGGGCTGCTATGTCTGAGCGCGATCAGATGTATCAGTTATCCGGCCTTATCCAGTTGGACGAAGCTTTTTTCGGCGGTCCTGCCGGCAAGCAAGGCCGTGGAACAGATAAGATGGCTGCATACGTGGCGGTGTCAGCCACAAACGAGGGGAAACCCCTCTACGCCAAAATAGAAGTAACTGAGCGCGTTAATAAGGAAACAGCTCTTGACTTCGTCACTCGTACTGTATCGCCGGGGAGTACTATTACCACCGACGGACTGAATGTATACCCCCAGTTAAAGGCCACAAGCTATGTGCACGATCGGGTTTTATCCTCTGAGGCAGAAGCTGATGAAAAGCTGCGCTGGGTGCATACTCTGGTGTCCAACGCCAAGGCCTTTATAGCTGGTACGTATCACGGGCCTGATAAGAAACACTTACAGGCCTATCTGGATGAGTTTTGTTACCGCTTTAACCGTTGGGCATGGCAACCGCAACTTTTTTGTCGTCTTTTGTCCGCATGAAATGGCCCAATTGTCACCTATGCGGACCTAACTTTATAGTCATTTTTTTATAAGCTAAACTTCTGCCGCTAGATGGAGCAAATAATTCGGTGTGTAAAATCAAGAAAGAATGGTGGTCCTTTTAAGTGAGGAAAACAGTTGCACTTTTTGATATTGACAGTAAAATTCCAAATTTAGCACTTATGAAGCTTAGCACATATTACAAACAACAGGGATATGAAGTCATTTTGTCAAAAGATATTGTTAAATGTAATGCAGATATCTTCTTTGCGAGTGCAATATTTAATAGCCCAAAATCCTCAGAACGTGTTCAATGGCTTAAGGATATATACGGCGATAAAATAGAAATCGGGGGTTCTGGAGTTTCTCTAAAGAAGCGGCTGTCACCAGAAATTGAAAAATGTTTCCCGGATTATGGATTGTATAATCACGACAAGTATGCAATTGGGTTTCTAACCAGAGGTTGTGACGATAGATGCAAATTTTGTCTTGTGCCAGAAAAGGAAGGACCTAAAAGGCTTGTGGCGACGTTTGATGATTTTATGCTGAAGAACCAGCAGAATCTACTTTTGCTAGACGATAATCTGCTGTCGTTTCCGGAGGCAAAGAGCTTTTTGAAGGAGATGGCACAACGGAAATATGCAGTAAATTTTAGTCAATCACTTGATATTTCTCATTTGAATGAGGAAACTTTCAATCTACTGATGCAGGTAGATTCAAGGAATTCCAAATTCACAAAACGAATGTACTATTTTAGCTGTAACAGTCTTTTTAATGTGAATGAATTTTATGAAAGAAAAGTTTTATTAAAAGGTTTTGGTAGGGATGCAGTATCTGTTATTATGATGTATGGGTTCAACACACATTTGCGCGAAGAATATGCTATGTTGTTAATGTTTCGAAAAATTGGACTTATTCCGTTTGTGCAAGAGTATCAACCCATTGCTGGTGTGGCACCTATGGTGCCAGAAAAGTATTTTGATTTTGACCTCGATAAAGTTATTGCATTAACCTTTAGAACGAATGGGCAAAATGGAGAAAAATATCTCAGATGGCTTAGCAATCATTATTTTAATACTTATGGTAGATTTTATTTACCGTTAATGGAAAAAATATATCGCTATAATAATAAAAATGTACTCAAGAAGTACTTGATTAAACCTGAAATTATGACAAACGAGCTATATAAGATGTACAAATAGATCTGAAAAAGGGAGCTTTGGGTAACAAATTAAAGTTAAGTGGTACAATTGCTATCACTTACTTAGATAGTATTTAAGATTTAGTAAGAAAAGGAATGAGTGATAACTATGACTGATGTTGTTCGAAGTTATTCCGGCAGGAATTTTACGTCAAAAGATATAGAGCAAATTAAATGGGCAAGACAAACCTATCCAGAATTATCTCGTACTGGGTTATGCAGGGTAATCTGCAGTATTATTGATTGGGTAAATGTGGCGGGAAAAGCAAAGCTTATGCCTTGCAGAGCGTTTATTGAAATATTAGAAAAGGAAGGAGAACTTGACCTTCCTCCACTTGAAACCAAACATGGAGCACGAAGATATGAAAAGAAGGAAGTGCCTTTAACAATAAATGATGAGATAATAAATTGTAAATATAGCCAATTGAAGCCTGTAAGGCTCGAAATTGTATGTGCCGGTAAAAACCTAAAACGTTGGAGAGCATACGTTGATAAATATCATATGCTCGGCGATAAGCAGGTATTTGGTGCGCGACTACATTATTTTATCATGGCTGGAGATAGGGAAATTGGGTGTTTGCAGTTTTCCGCTTCGGCGTGGGCTCTTATGGATAGGGACGACTGGATAGGCTGGAACCTTGAAGACAGAAAACAAAGATTGAATCTTATTGTAAATAATAGCAGATTTTTGATTTTTCCGTGGGTAAAGGTTAAATACCTTGCAAGTGCTGTTTTAGCAATGGCCGCAAAGAGGATTCCTGTGGACTGGTTAAAAATATATTCCTATGCACCAGTGTTGCTGGAACCCTTTGTTGATCTTGATCATTTTAAAGGAACATGTTACAAAGCAGCAAATTGGGTGCTTCTCGGAGAAACAAAAGGACGCGGCAGGATGGATACAAAAAACCTATACGCACTATCACAAAAGGCAATTTTTATGTATCCATTACAAAAAAATTTCAGGGAGTGTCTCAAAGGATCAGCAACAAATAAAGCGAAACCGCTAGTAAAGCAACCCCAAATTTTAAAACTGCAACACACAGCTGACAAATTGGCTGAGTACCATAAAAAGAATAATTCTTTAAGGAAAAATGGAAGAATGCGATTTTCAAAAATAAGTGATAGTGAAATAGTGGCATTAAGAGAGCAAGGGTTAACCTTAAATGAAATAATCAGGGAGAGCAAGTTAAGTCTCAATACTATCAGAAAGATACTTGATGATAATAGAACATTCGCCTACACTAAAGATGAAGAACAATTCATTGACGGATTGATCAGCTTTGAACGCAGAACAGATGTTAGAGGACTTATTTGCGAAGGAAAGTTCATAAAAAAACTCAACTGTTTTATTTCTGATTTTATCGATAATAAAGACACTACTTATACGATTAAAACACAACACACTTCATATATAAAAGAATATATTATGCAAATCAAAGATGGCTGCATCGCTGATGTCGGAACCATAACATATGGAGATGGATCAATATATGAAGGTCAAATCAAAGGCGGATATCCTCATGGCATGGGAGTTAGAACAGGCAGAAACTATAAAGATGAAGGACAATTTATAGACGGATTCATTAGCTATGGAACCAGAACAAGTTCTCGTAGAGATGTTTACGAAGGCGAGTTTGCTAAAAATGTTTATAATGGGAAAGGAAAAATCAAATTTGCTAATGGAGAAATCCATGAGGGAAATTGGTTAGATGGTGAAAGAAATGGAAATGGAAAAGTAATGTACCCTAACGGGGAAACATATGATAGTGTCAACTAATACTACAGCGTGATGCTCGGCGAATTCATGAAGACAATATATTGAAATAAAGGTTACTGCTTACATACTTGAGAGTCAAAAGTTCTAAAAACTGAACTATGCCGTCGACTGCTCATCTGAAAACCCTTCGTATTGCTTGGATCGAATTATCTGCATTATGCCTAAATGCCTGTGTTTATCGATAATGCGAAAATGACACAAGGGGACGGTTCTTTTGTGTTGACAAGATTCATATATTTCTGCTATCCTTGACAAGGGTGAGTTTATGCCGAGAAGAGCTAGAAAGAAAAGCAGCTCAGGAATTTATCATGTGGTATTAAGGGGGATTAATAAAC
>JAUSPO010000070.1 GCA_030656575.1 Bacillota bacterium | reverse complement strand
TTAAAGTCAATATTGATGCGGATGTTACATTTACCCATAATAATCCACCTCCCCTGTTACCATAACAGATGGGTGGGTGTTTGTCCAGTAAATTTTATCCAGTGAATGCCTTATTATGGGTGTATCCTATTGCACAGGTCGGTATTTTTTAATAATTTATTAATCAGTTTTTAAGCTCATTACCTCCCCATCCGCGGGTCAGCAATCCTTTCAAGGTCCCTTCCCAACAACGCAAGAGAAGCAACCAAAAGGGTAAGGAACATCCAAGGATAAAGCAGCCACCATTTCCAGAACTCTGTAAAATATATGCCTCTAAAGTTTACGGCATGGTTAATAATTAAACCCCAGCTTCTGGAGGTAGGATCACCCAACCCTAGAAAAGCTAATGATGCTTCTGTAACGATTGCCATACCGGCCAACCTGATCATGCTAACCATAATAATGGGCAGCAGTTCGGGAATAAAGTGCCGCGTTAATAGATAAAAAGGACCTGCTCCATAGTGAGCAGCCATTTTGATATAAGGTTGTTCTTTTAGTGACAATGCCCCTGACCTTACTATCCTGGCAGTAATTGACCAGGAAAAAAGTGCAAGCACTATGATGATATTAAGTAAGCTTGGCCCAAAAAAAGCCGCCAGAACGATCATCACCGGCAGGTTTGGCAGGGCAATCATGATGTCAATTATCCTCATTAAGAGTCTATCGATCCAGCCACCCTTATAAGCTGCAAACATCCCAATTATACCTCCGCCCAAACCAGCCAACAAAGCAGTCCCAAGGCCAACAGCCAAACTTACCCTGGAGCCAAAACAGATCATTGCCCAAATGTCTACTCCAAGTTCATCTGTCCCTAATAAATACGGCATTCCTGGAGGTGCCAACGGAGGTCCAGAGGAGCGTTCATGGGGCTGCCAGGAAAGTAAGGGGGCAAAAATCGCCATGAAAATAAGCAGCACCAGGATTATTGCTGAAATTTTACCTGATACATTTAAATTATTCCAAATTGCTTGCAGGCCCAAGAGTATTTTCTTTAATATCATCAAGTTTCCCCTTTTTGCATCTTGACTTCAAGCTTTATAGTATCTTGATTACTGCTTGCAGCGGGCCTTGTCCTGGGATCAATATACTTGTAAGCCAGATCAGCCAGCATGTTTGCTGCCATTACTCCTATAGCCAGCACAAGAAATATTCCCTGTATCAGCGGATAATCACGCACTACTACCGCAGACCGCATCAAGACGCCAATCCCTGGATAGGAGAAAACATTTTCTGCCAGAATTGCTCCTCCTATCAGTGCTCCAAGTTGAATGGCTATTCGTGTGAATAATGGCATCAGTGCATTACGGAGAGCATGTAAATAGCGGATACGAAACTCTTTTAACCCTTTTGCCCTGGCTGTCCTCATATAATCTTTCGTCAACACAGTTCCCAGGCTGTTGCGCACCAGCAGATAAATGCCTCCAGTCCTGGCGAGAGTTAAGGTAAGAATGGGCAAAGCTGCATGGTGGAGGATATCCAGCATCTTCTCCCACACGCTATCATACCTTGCAAAGTGTGTCACTGCTCCTGCCAAGGGGAACAACCCTAAACCTGCTCCAAGCCAGATTAACAGGGCAAGACCAACAAGAAAGGCCGGTATCTCAGAGAAAACTATTAATACTGTATACAAAGTATTGTCCTGCCATTTATTTCTACGCCATGCAGAGTAGCTTCCCAGGATTATGCCAAGCGCGATGCTCAAAGCCATGGCGCTGATAACCAGAAACATCGTCCAAGGCAACCTCCGCAGGATTATACTGTTCACATTATCTTTATAGTAATAACTAAAGCCCAGATCTCCCCTGGCAAGTTCTTTAAGGTAAGTCGTATACTGTTCAAGTAAAGGTCTGTCAAGCCCGTAGTATTCCCGAAAATACTGTATTTGTTCTCTTGAGTAAAAAGCAACTACTTCATCTACTTCTCCGGAATAATGTAGAAAAGGATCGCCGGGCATCATTCTTGGCAGCGCAAAGTTTAAGCTGATAATCACCAGAAATGTCAGCAGATATTCAATTACTCTGAAACCCTTCCTATCTTTAATGATTCCCATCCCTTATAGCCCTGCTTCCATTAGTTCTTTAGTGTGACAGCAGCAGGATTCTTCTGTCACATAGCTTGAGGAGCCTTCTTCTGTTATTTCACCATGGTGAAGCACTATTATTCTCTCGGCTATTTTACGGGCAAGATGCAAATCGTGGGTTATGAAAACCATGGCAAAACCACTGCTGTTCTGCAATCCTTTTAGAAGGCGCAGCAGGTTAGCCTGGGTTGAGACATCGAGCATGGAGGTTATTTCATCGGCCAGCAGGAGTTTTGGCTTCATTACCAATCCACGAGCTATAGCTATCCTCTGCCTCTGTCCCCCGCTTAAAGAAGAGCAGTGCCTTTTTAGAAACAAATCATCTGCAGGAAGCTGAACATCTTTTAGAGCGGCTTTTATCCTTGCTATTCTTTCTTCTAAAGAGCCAATTTTATTTACCTTTAAAGGTTCAAGCAGAGCATCTTCAACTGTAAACCTGTGGCTTAAAGAACTAAAAGGATCCTGCAAAATAAGCTGGATGCCGCCTTCTTTACAGGCAGGCCAGTTGCCTTTGACTGCTTGATTATCAAAAACCACGTCTCCTTTGTCGGGTTGCAAAAAACCAGCAAGAATATGCGCAAGGGTGGACTTGCCGGAACCTGATCTGCCAACAAGCGCCACCGTCTCGCCGTGACGCACTCTCAAAATTACATCCTTAACTGCTGGAATAATTGTATTCTGTACCTTGTAGCTCTTGGAAATACCTCTTGCCCTTATTAGATCAACTATTCCTCCTCGATGGCAAGCAACCTCTCTGTTAGTAAACACCTGCTCCAAATAAGGCTTTTTTTCGCTGCACCCTTCTAAAGCCTGGGTACACCGGCTTGCAAAGACACATCCTTTGACTTCGGTCTGCGCTTCTCCCGGAATTCCCCAGAGGTCTTTGTAGGGAAATGCTTGCACCGAAGAATTAATAAGGCCCCTGGTATAGATATGTGCGGGTTCTTCAATTATCTCCCGGGTTAAACCCCTTTCTAATATTTCTCCACCGTAAAGCACCATCATTTTATCGGTAAGATCCTTCATGGCTGAGAGGTCATGGGATATCACGAGCATGGAAAAACCAATTTTCTCCTGAAGATCGCGAACCATTTCAAACAAACTTTTTCGCGTTACAGCATCCAACGAGCTCGTCGGTTCGTCCAGAATAAGCAGGCGAGGGCTGCAGGACATGGCCATAGCCAGCAGTACCCTCTGCCTCATGCCGCCGGAAAGCTGATGGGGGAAAGAGTCTTTCCAGTATTTTTCAAGGCCAACCAGCTTAAGCAGCCTTTCTGCTTCCAAAAAAGCTTCTCTTTCTGAAAGACCCTCTGTTTCTTTTAAAGGCTCCACAATCTGATGCCCGACCTTCATGACCGGGTTCAACACATCCATGGAATTTTGGAAAACCATGGCGATTGTTTTCCAGCGCAGCTTTTTTTTGTCTTTTTCAGCGAGGGACATCAAGTCTTTACCTGTCACATTTATCTTTCCGTAAACCTTGTGCGGCGAACCGATTAATCCCATTAGAGACATGGCCAAGGTTGTTTTGCCACTGCCTGATTCGCCTATTATGCCAAGGTTTTCCCTATTCTTTATGCTGAAAGATATTTTGTCTAAAGCTGTTATAGTAGTATTATCTGTTTTGTACTGTACGCTTAGTTCATTTACGTTAAGCAAAATATCTTCTTTGTTCTTAACATCCATCATCTCAACCCCTGAAAATCATGCCATTATCTTTTTAAGAAAGACAAGATATTGTGTGTGGTTTCATGATGATCAAAAACATGCATCCAACCATCATAGACATCATTTCTAAACACAACCTGCCCCGTAGTCAAATATAGTGAAATCTCGGGCACATCTTCCGCCAGGACTTGCTGCAGTTTCATGGTTAACTCTTTCCTTGTATCTTCATCTTGTTCTGTTCTCAATGACTCCGCCAGTTCCTCGACTTCAGCATTGAAATAACCCGGCGTTCCATCTGCCCAACTTCCTCGATCGCCACCGGTAAATCTTACTCCCAAATAATTCGGATCCCTGGCCCAACCGCCGAGACCCACCAGAACCAGCTGGTAGTTGCCCTGAGCAATCCTGCCGTCTCTTGTCTTCATGTCTGTGGACACAACTTTAATATCTATGCCGATGTCTGACAGCTGTTCTTTGATAAGCTCTCCGATTCTTACTTCTCTGCCCTCGCCAACCAACAGCTCATATTGGAGCTTTTTATTTACCAGGCCTGCTTGTGCGAGCAGTGTTTTTGCTTTTTCAACATCTCTTTCGTATTTCGGCAGATCAGGGTTAAACCAGCGGTGATCCGGCGGGAGAACTCCCAGGCTTCCTGCTATTGCAGCTCCCCTGGCTGTCTTATCAACCAGATCCTGACGGTCTATGGCATAGGCAAAAGCCTGGCGCTCTTCTCTAGTCTTAAATTCCGGCACTTTTTCCATATTAAATCTGAGACGATAACCCCAAAACCCCGGCTTTTCCATTACTGTATAATTAGGATCATTTTTAAAGCGTGGAAGCACATCAACGGGAATATCTGCAATATGAATATCTCCTTTTTCCAGCGCCAGGACGCTATCGCTCACAGGGATAAATTCCATCACATCCACGGCAGGTTTCGGCCCCCAGAAGTCACCAAAGGCTTCGTAACGGTAGGTTCCATGCTCCTTGTTATAATCAGTGAGAATAAATGGGCCGGTGCCTATTACTGCTTCTGATGATGTGAATTCATCAGGTCTGTCGATTTCCGCCCATATATGTTGCGGTAGAATATAGACAGATGAAAGAATTTCAAAGAAGTTTGCATCCGCCTCGGCAAGGGTAAACTGCACCTGATAATCTGACAGTGCCTTAACTTCAAGCATATAAGTGTCATCCAGGAATACGTCCGGGGAACCTACAGAAGGATATTCTTTTGTATATCCAAAAGTAAAGACCACGTCGTTACCGGTAAATGGTACTCCATCATGCCATATAACACCCTGTTTGAGGTGAAAAATATATTTTGTGCCGTCTTCAAGGACGTCCCATTTTTCAGCAAGCCAGGGAATGAAACCTTTTTCGTCCTGTTCTATAAGCTTGTCAAAAATATAATTTACTCTGGCATTGCCGGGTCCTCTTGAGTAACGCGTGTAAGGCTGTGGAAAACCCCAATCTCCACCTTCCATGCGGACTACCACCGGTTCAGCAGGTGTCTCTTGCTGCCCGCTATCCGGTCCATTGGCTTCTTCTTGTTTAACAGTACCGCAACCTCCCAGAACGAACGCGAACATCAAGACGACAACTGCCAACAATACAGTAGTTTTTTGAAATAATTTAGACATCGCTTTACTTCATATCCTCTCCTGATTATTTTTTATAGTCCTGGGGTAATCATCAAAGCAATCCAGGCAAACTACTTTCCCATTTTGATTTCTTGTTCTGGGCTCCATGGCATACTCTCCACAGCAAGCACATTCCACGGATGAAAACAAACGAGCCTTTCCCGGTACTGCGAAGTCAACTTCTTTTATTGTGGCAAACTGCTCGCCCGGCATGTTTAAAATATCATCCATTTTTTGCTGACGTAGCTTGTTGTATTCATCTTTTTCTGCCGGCGAGGCTTTCCCTTCCATAACCAGTTGATGTAGTTCTCTCATTTCAGGGTTTCCTTGCAGGATATTTCCGTTAACGGAAACTCTGATGGCTTTTTTTGAGTTACGGCCGCCAAAGGTGTAAACCTGTTTCCCTGTATCTTTAAGTATCAAGTTGCCCTTACCCAGGGTGCATCCTGTCATAACCATGATTGCGTCAATACCGCATGCGTCATTTTCAACGATGGCGATCATTTCCTCATCATCCGCCCTGCTTTCTTGCAGGTTACTCAGCGCAATCTCTGCTACCTTGTATCCAATGGCTAATCCTGGGCAGACATGCCCGTGAAATTCAACTGCTTTTTCCCACGGTGTTTTTTCCATACACATTGTATGACCTCCTTATAGGTTTTTTATAGGCTAAGCATTAAGATAGCTTAGCTGAGCAAACCCGGCAAATGAAACCTTCCTGTGCCGGGTTACATTTTTCCACTGCCGTCACCTCACCACAACAAGAGCACTTGATATAATCCTGGCGTCCGCTTGTCCGGGGCGTCTGCAGGGAAATCCAGGTTTTGGCAAATAGGTTTTCTGCATGGAGGCTCAAGATTGCTTGGACCACATTGTCAACGGCCTGCTGGTATTCTTTGTACTCCTCCAAAGCGGCCTGCCCGAAGATGATCTTCTTTTCCAAATCGCGCTTGTGGCTGAGGTCAACAACAAGGTTTGTCAGGGCTAACCGCAAGGCTTTTCCTGGCTCCTAAATTGCACCTTTACCCCTTCATCGATAACGGTGATTTCCTCGTTTCTTAATTTAGCAAAAATATCCTGGAGGTTCATATGGGTTTTACTTCCTTTCCGAAAACCAATACTCCCTCCAAACACCAAGGAAATAGATTTTGCTGTAGGAGAGGGAATGGTGGTTAACATTATTATGTCTTTCTGGCCAGGATCTGGCCTAAACGGGTTCTGTTTTGCTGAAGCAGCACCCCATCCTTCATGTTTGCAAGGACAAAATCCTGCAACTTTTCTTCTGCATAAGGGGGCTCCTTGCCGTAATTGCGCTGCTCATCCAGGAGATTATTGACTGCTTCATGCATAGTCAGTTCCACACGGTTTCGTTCTTCCCAAACTTCAAAGTTTATCTGAAGATCCAGCGTATAAAGGAGATTGAGCACAAAGATTACCTGGTCGGGCCAGTCGGGAAAATTTTCGCCATATAGAATCGGCCAGAGCTTTTTTAACAGGTCGCTTTCCCGTAGCCCGGCAAAACTGCTGTAGTAGAAGTATTCTTTGGAACAGTCAAGGGCTTTTTGAATGGTGTCAAGGTTGTTAATTCCGGGGCTCATGGAGGCAAAAACCAGGTCGAAGCGGCCAAAAAGGTCTTCCTCCTTCAGGTCCACTTCCTCCCAGGTATTTTGTATTACCCGTACGTTACTACAGCCACTGCTGGCAACCTCTGACTTTAGAAACTTTACCATCACCTCCGCAGGCTCAAGGGCTACCACCGCCCGACAGCGTTGCGCCAGAGCCAGGCTAAAGGCGCCGGGACCGGCACCGATATCTAAAACTTCCTTCCCAGCAAGCTCCACTCCCTGCATTTCCAGCCAGTCCAGCACTCTCTTTACTCTTTTATCGCCCTTCTGGCCCATAACATTTTTCTGAAAGATATCTGCACGCTTGTTCCAAAAATCAACTGTGTCCTGCAGCGTTTTTCTGCCGCGACGAAAAAAAGAGTTTTCACGATCCTTATACCAGGCCCTTTCCCAAAACAAGGAGTCCTTTAATTGTTTGAATTGTATATCTCCCATCCTCTCCACCACCTGAAATTAGTTTTATGGCATAGTATTACTTTATTTATATTTGTGTTACCCGATTTGCAAAAAAATTAAGAGAAATAAACCCAGCCCCTTTTGCTTGCGTGTTACTAAATTTATATTAGTAACATATATTTAATTCTATACGCCTACTTATTATTCCTGCCTTACAATAAAACTTTTTTTTTAACGTTTTAAGAAACACCTTCTTTAAGGCTTGGAATTTCCCTTTTCCAAAAGTTTTCCTTGACGACTAGGTATGTTTTAGATACATTTAAGATGTTGATATTGAAACTCATTCTCATAGTTGGGTATCAATAGACACTGATTTTCATGGCACAAAAGGATACCCTAAATTCGGGTGTGGTTACGAACGAGTATCCCCATCAAAACTTAGCATTCGGTCTCCGAGAGAGGATATCTTTGTGTTCTTAAAATTCGACATAGCGGTTAAGATTGCGGGGAGATTACGTTTCTTCTTTAAATAAATATTGATCTGCTCATCATCAATTTTAACTGAGCCGCTTGTGTTAAGGAAGCGATCAAAGAGGGATTGAGATGTTAGATGAGAATATCCGGGTAAATCCATAGCAAACAGTTTTAATAGATTATGTGCAAGAATAGACATGGTTAGATCGAAGTCTACCTTGATGACCATGGATGAGGAAATTTTATTAAGATGGAAAAACTCAATTTGTTCAGAAATTGTTTTTTCCACTAGCCATCGCCGGGCATAAATCCGAACAATGTCTTGGAGCGGTCTTTCAAATTCATTGGTAATAATCAAAGCCGGTTTTATTTTCCCATGTCCGGTAATTGCTATCTGGCGAATACTCTTTCCGTAACCCCGCAACATTATTTGAGAATCATTAACGCGAAGCGTCCGTCCCTTTCCATCACCCTTCATAACCTGAACCTTTTTCCATGCGTTAGGTGGGAGACTATTTAACTCATCCACGATTTTTTTCCCCCGTCGGCGGATGGTGATGAATTTCACATCAATATCCAACTTAGCTAAGTTTTCATAAGTTGTAAATCGGCTATCAAAGACGATATATCTAAGGTCGTCATGTCCGTTCTTTTTAGAGAATTCCAGGAATTCAAGTGAAACATCTTTCTCTGTTTCATGACGTACAGTGGTATCCCCGTATGTAATAATTCCTGAATCCGGATCTTGTCCAATGACGGCCAACAATGAGGCCATCCCTTTATGGCGTGTGGCCGACCAATTATTCTCCAGATGAGAGTCATCCCCCCAATAAGGGAGCGTTGTAAAGTCAAGATTAGCAGTCTCTGAAAGGAGTCTATGCTTCTGCCATAATGTATGAAGTCCTTTAAGGAAATTAATATTCATTTCCCTAGTGACTCTATGAGAATATGAAGAAAACCAAGCTGCCTTAGGGAGAACAGTAAGCCCGGCAAACAGCCCGAGCCCCCGATCCATACACCAGGCATCATCAGCTGTATAGCGACGTGCGTTGGAAAGTTTCAGAGCAACAAAACTGAGTATGGATGTGACCTTATCCAATAATTCTGTTTCAGGATATGTTGAACTACGTATGAGATTAATAAGGCCGTATTGTTGTAAATAAGGCAGCAGACAGAGGGTTCCCAGAGTATTTTGCGAAGAAAATCGCTCCGCCTTAAATTTTAGGGGAGTTGCCTTAGGCGCCTCCAACTTGATAGTGGAGCAAACATGTTTTTTTGTCTCGATACTGCGGCGAGGAAGCCGATCAAAGCCTTCTTCATTAATCACATTATAAACATACTTTTCCGATATATGATGCCCCATAGCCTCCAGAACTGATGTAATATCAGGTACAGACATATATTTTTTTCTCATAGCAATAATTATCGACTTAACTTCTCCGGTTGTGTCTTTGGGTTTACGTCCCGCTTTTGTAATCGCAAAAAAAGGTTCTTCATCACTTTTCAACTTTAACTTGAAGTCTCGAACTAAGGAATAAAAAGTATTTAAAGAATAGCTAAATTGCTCTGCCGACTGAGCAGCAGTATGTTTTTTTAAAAAGAAAGCTCTGAGAGCTTCATATTGACGTTGCTGCACTGTGCTAGGTTTTGCAAAATATTGCTTAGGTTCCATAATGTCTCCTAATTAGGGTATATATATACCACGAAAACTAATTATTGTACATATTAAAACATATTTATCATTTTTTGTCAACAAAAAAATGCCGCTATTTTAGCGGCATTTAGATATCTTACTACAAAAAGTCATATATTTTGCCTTAATAATGACGGGTTATATTTGTAATATAATACCCTATTACGAATAAAAATAATGATAAATCTAAGGGTAGTAGATACCCATATAACAGGTTTTGGAGTTAAATACCCTCAAAATTAAAGCCCATGGGTATTTATATTTAGGGGTTATTTATTTCCATGAAAATCAGTGATAGATAAATTATGATCGACAAAAACGATATGATGTTCAAAGATGCAGGAAATGAAAACTAAAAAAAGAGATGTCCAATAATAACAGATATAGGAAGGAAATAAGGAGAAGTGAAAGTCAGCAGGTGACACTTGAATGTGGAAGCAAGCAAAATAGCAGAAAATAACAATATTGTTGTATATTACTAATTAGCTCTTTGAAAACTCAATTATCGGCAGGCTAAAGCAACCCTCCTTTCCTTAAAACAGGTGGGTATCCTGATCGTAGAACAGCCAACAAAGCGACAACCAACCCTCTGAAGTGCAAACTTAAACGCAGGCACTAGCCGTGCCAATGCTCAGGAAACGCAGCAGAAGCTCCTTTTTGTTTATTCCCTTTTTTTCAAGGTCCTGTTTTACCCAGGCATCCAGATGCATATTTATTGCCGCCAAATGGGCCAGATGGTACCAGTAACAATTATCCCTAACGCGGGTGGTATCCAAGCCAAAGTCGTTGTAGTGCTTATTTACTCTTTCGGAAACAGACCTTCTTTTATACAGCCGTTTCCACAAAGCCGACCCCCTGGGGATATCCGTAAAGATACGCCGGTTCCACTCCGCCTTGGTATAACAAGTAAAGCCGTAGCTGGATTCAGTACAAAGCGTTTTACACTCAACCTTTTCCCGGTCTTTTTTCTTCCCAGTGACTTTTGGGCAGCGCCACTTAAAACGGCACCTGTTCTCATCGAACCCCCAGTACTGCATTAAATATCCTTTGGGGCAAAGAGGAATACCCTGTTCATTCAAAGAGATATCAGAGGACGGTTTGTTTTTCAGTTCGATCACCGGCTTTGTACCGTAATCATCCAGCAGTGCATACAAGGCGTTCGCATCATGCGCCGAATCACCAATGAAAATGCTGACATTAAGCCCGGCTTTGTTAAAAAGGGGCCACGCCTCTGCCACACTAAACGCAAAAAGCACACTATCGTGCCTGGAGCCCTGTCCGAAACGAAGAAATACCGGCAGTTCAGATTCTCCATTAACACTGGAAAGTGTATACAGATTTCTACCCCGGAAATATTCATTGCGGGAACTATCGTAGCCCCAGTTTGCATAAACATCGTTGTATCTTCGGGGGCAGTCACACTTGTAGATTCCTTTACTGCGGCAGTCACACACAGGAATACCAAAGGGGCTGCTGCAGGACTCAAAAGGAGAGCCGTCACCAGCAAGTACCATTTCCGTAGGGATAATATCTCTATCCCTGGAGCCTTGCACAAAGATCCTGGTAAACAGCTCCTGCAGAAGCCGTTCGGGGCGCTTGGTGGAAAAGAACCGGCCTTTACGGAAAGACCTGACCAGTCTATTCACCACCCCCGGGCGCCTGTTGGGCAGTTTCTGTCCTTTCTTTGCATCTTTTGGCTTTTTGCTCTTTTTCCGGAGCCTTTGTTTGCGCCTTTTCCTAAGCCGTTTATCTTCCAACCACAAGCGGTTCCAGAAATCATAAAACGCGCTCATGGAAGGAGTCTTGCCCGGTTCAAAACCGCTCAAAACAGCCAGAA
>JAUSPO010000057.1 GCA_030656575.1 Bacillota bacterium | reverse complement strand
GGTGAAATATGAAAATGACAAGGGGACGGGGTTGTTGTCAACATTTCTGATCTATTATTAAGTAGAACAGGGGTGTGTTTGGATATAGAAGACAACTTCCGAATGGCAGATCAGGAAGCGAAAGAAACAATTAAAAAGCAGTCTAATATAAGTAGTGCGTCTGAATTACAAAAATTGCACAAGCAACAAAGAAATTATTATTTAAAACAACTAAAAGAAGAATATAGTATGTTAATAAGACAAATACAAGGTTGACTGGTATAAATAGAGGAAAAGCTTAAGGGTGACAACAACCCCGTCCCCGTGTCAAAGGGTGACAACAACCCCGTCCCCTTGTCAACCCCCGTCCCCTTGTCAACCATCGCGAACGTTAAAAATAATATTTTAATGCTTCACAAGGGGTGTTTTTATTCAATAAAATGTGGTATATTTGCTTTAACTAAATATTTCTATGTGGTGGATTCTTCTCTTGAAGAATCAAAAGGGAACCAGGTGAAAGTCCTGGACGGTCGCGCCACTGTAAGCGGGGAGCTTTTTCCGTTAATCCACTGGGTTTTTTGCCTGGGAAGGGGGAAACGGGTTATGATCCGCAAGTCAGGAGACCTGTACGTCACATAGCACGGTCCAACCTTCGCGGTAGAGGGGGGAGTGCATTTGCTGATGTTTCTCTTAATTGAAGTGAGAACAACCCCAGACCTCCTCAGAAGGTTTGGGGTTTTTTATTTTCTCCTGAGTGTGTTCATTATTAGTGTGAATAGGGTCATGGATGTATATTTTGGCAAGCAAGATTAAGCCTGAACAGGAGGGGACTTTTTTGGTGGGTAAATGTATCATGTTTCAGGGAACTTCTTCCCATGTGGGTAAAAGCGTGATGGTGGCTGGTTTGTGCAGGCACTTTTTAAGGGCAGGCTTCAGGGTGGCTCCTTTTAAATCTCAAAACATGGCTTTAAATTCTTTTGTGACGGTAGATGGTCTGGAGATCGGGAGGGCTCAGGGAGTACAGGCTGAAGCTGCCGGTTTGACGGCGACGGTGGAAATGAATCCGATTCTGCTCAAACCAAAGGAAGATATGGTGGCACAGGTTATCGTAATGGGAAAACCATATGGTGATCTCAGCGCCAGGGAATACCGGGAGAAATACATACCACAGGCATTGGGAATCGTATCAAAGGCACTGGATAACCTTCGCGAGAAATATGAGGTTGTAGTAATTGAAGGAGCGGGCAGCCCGGCTGAAATAAATTTAAAGGATAGAGATATCGTCAACATGTCGATTGCTTTTATGGCCGATGCTCCGGTTATCCTAGTTGCAGATATAGACAGGGGCGGTGTTTTCGCCTCTATTCTGGGCACCCTGGAACTTTTGACCCCGGAGGAAAGAAAAAAGGTGGCGGGATTTATTATCAATAAATTCAGGGGTGACCTGAGCCTGCTGAAGCCAGGTTTGGATTTTCTTGAAGAACGCACAGGTCTTCCAGTGATAGGCGTTGTCCCATATATCAAAGATCTTGGCATTGAAGAAGAGGATTCAGTCTCTCTTCAGGATAAGAAAAAAAGCGCGGGAAGTCCGGAAGAGCTGGATATCGTCGTCATCAAGCTCCCCCGCATTTCCAACTACACTGATTTTGACCCCCTGGAGGCAGAAGAGGATCTATCGCTTCGCTATATTGATGCAGCGGGGGAATTGGGAACGCCGGATGCAGTGATTATTCCTGGCACTAAAAATACGACTGCTGACCTGCAATTTCTCAATTCTACCGGATTGAGCCGGCAGATCCTGGATCTCTCTAGACAGGGGAGATCCGTGGTGGGCATCTGTGGTGGTTTTCAGATGATGGGGGAGACGCTCCACGACCCTGAAGGAACGGAAAGCAGCAGCCTGACACATATTGAAGGACTTGGGCTCCTGCCCATGAGTACAACTTTCCTGCCCCAAAAATTAACCCGGCAGGTTCACGCGATAGTCTCTTCCCACAGTGCCTGGGGGGAGTTGGCAGGTCTGGAGCTGGATGGCTACGAGATACGCCACGGTATAAGTGATACGTATGAAGATCTGCCTTGTGTGAGCGTTACCGTGGATGGGAAGGAAGATATTATCGGACTTGCCTCAAATGATCTTCTTGTCCTGGGGTCCTATCTCCATAACATTTTCCATAACGACCTTTTCCGGCATCGCTGGCTTAATACTTTGCGGGTCAGCAGGGGCCTGTCTCCTTTAGACCCCCGGGAATTAGGGGATACGAAGAAACGCAGGGAAGAGAGTTACGACCGTTTAGCCGCTATTTTGGCTGAAAGTCTTGATATGGAAAAGCTATACAGCATCACCGGTATCGGTCCTTGGAAAGGGGACCATTCTTAAGAAAGAAGGGGATCCGAACTGAACACACCTGGTATTATTTTAGCAGGAACCCACAGCGGTGTGGGAAAAACGACGCTGACCATGGGTATTCTTCAGGCCCTTTCCAGGTCCATGAAGGTGCAGTCCTTTAAAGTTGGACCTGACTATATTGATCCTGCATTTCACAGTTTCATTACTGGAAATCCCTGCAGAAACCTGGACAGCTGGATGCTGGATGAAAAGACCCTTCGTTATCTGTTCATGGAGAGCGGCCAATTAGCTGATTTCTGCCTGGTTGAAGGTGTTATGGGTCTTTACGATGGAAAGGGGTCCAAGGGAGACCTTGCAAGTACTGCTCACCTAGCCAGGATCTTAAACCTTCCAGTCGTGCTGGTCATAGATGGCGGGGGCATGTCGGCCAGTGCGGCGGCCATGGTCCTGGGATATAAAAATTATGATCCCCGGGTGAATTTATGCGGGGTCATTGCCAATAACATCGGGGGAGAAAAGCATTACCAGTTGATCAAGGAAGCTGTGGAAAGGGATACAGGCACAAAGATGGTGGGATATCTGCCCCGGGCCGACTCCTTAGTGCTCCCAAGCAGGCATCTCGGACTGGTCCCCAGCTGCGAAACTAAAGGGTTAAGGGAGATCCTTGAAAAGCTGGGAGATATGGTCCGTAGAACGATTGACCTGGAGTCTCTTACAGCCCTGGCCAAAAGCTATTCCCCTGGATTTGCCCAGACGTCCATCTCCCTGCCGGAGGGGAAGGAAAATGTGACCCTCGCTGTTGCAAAGGATAGGGCTTTTAACTTTTATTACCAGGACGGCCTGGACCTCCTTGAAAAAATGGGTGCCCGGTTGTCGTTTTTCAGCCCTCTGGAGGATGCATCTCTACCTGACGGCATAGACGGCATGCTCCTGGGAGGGGGGTTCCCCGAGGTATTTGCCTCCGAACTTGAGGATAACCTGTCTTTGCGGACAGAAATAGGAGCTAAAATCGATGATGGGCTGCCCGTATACGGGGAATGCGGCGGTTTGATGTATCTTTCCCAGGGTATTGTTAACGAGGAAGGCAGTTTGAAGAAGATGGTGGGTGCCTTTCAGGGGAAAGTGAGACTGACGAAAAGGCTCCAGCGGTTCGGCTATGTGGATGTGGAACTGCAGTCCGATAATGTCCTCGGGATGAAGGGCACCAGCTACCGGGCTCACGAATTTCACTACTCCGTGCTGGAAGACGGGACAGAAAACGATTTCAGCCTGCTGGTCCGAAAAGGAAAGAACGGAGATGCCTCCGCCAGTTGGGAATGTGGTATCAAAAAGAAGCAGATGCTCGCTTCCTACCCACACCTGCATTTTTACAGTAATGTGGCTCTTGCCGATCATTTTCTGGGCCAGTGCAGAGGATATAAGCAAAGGAGAATCATGAAGAAGTGATGAGAGATTATCTGAAGGATCCCAGAGAAATTGAGCTTAAGAGTATGGAAATTATCGAGGAATTACTGGGCGGAAGGACTTTCCCGGCCGGAAATGAGAAGATTATCAAGAGGGTTATTCATACCACCGCTGATTTTGACTTTGCTGATATTACCGTAATATCTCCCGGTGCTCTCCAAGGGGCCCAAAAGGCCCTCTCCAAGGGTGGCTGCAGGATAGTGGCCGATACACAGATGATCGTCTCAGGGGTAAATAAAAGCATCCTTGCCTCACTGGGGGGGGCGGATCGAGTGTTATGTAGGAAGTGATGCTGTTAAAGAGATGGCCGCTGCCGCCGGGATAACCCGTTCCATGGCCAATATTCGATATACAGGCATGGAAGGCGGCGGGGATATATATATGATCGGGAATGCTCCAACGGCGCTCTACGAAATCCTCAGCCTCGTCGATGAAGGAAAGATAAATCCATCCCTTGTCATCGGTGTTCCCGTGGGTTTTGTGGGCGCTGCAGAATCCAAAGAGGCGCTAATGGAAACGGATATCCCCTATATAAGCACAAGGGGACGGAAGGGCGGCAGCACTGTGGCTGTGGCCATTATGAATGCCCTATTGTATATGTTTCAGGGAAATTAGACTTTGGGGGACGTAAGATGATGTCCTGGGAAATGACAACTAAAAGGGGAAAAAAGATGCGCCGTGGATTCACCACCGGCTCCTGCGCTGCTGCGGCGGCCAAAGCTGCTGCACTAATGCTTTTTGGCGGGGAAGATGTGGGAGAGATTTCTATTGCCACTCCGGCAGGAATACCCCTGAAGCTGCCTATCGGGAACATTGATCGGGGAATGGGGATAGTATCCTGCTCTGTAAAGAAAGATAGCGGAGATGACCCGGATGTCACCAACGGCATAAATGTCTTTGCCGCGGTAAAGGAAAAAATGGACGCAGGAATCAGGGTTAAAGGGGGGGAAGGAGTGGGCAGGGTTACCAGGCCCGGCCTGCAGGTTGAGGTGGGGAGCCCGGCCATAAATCCTGTCCCCATGGCCATGATCCTACAGGAAGTAGGTGCTGTACTCCCTCCGGGAAAAGGAGTAGAGGTAACGATCAGTATTCCCGGGGGAGAAAAGTTGGCGGAAAAAACCTTTAACGCAAAGCTTGGCGTGGAAGGAGGCCTTTCCATCCTGGGGACTACCGGGATCGTTGAGCCCATGTCTGAGGAAGCTTTTAAGGAGATCCTGTCCCTGGAGATGAAAACCCTTCTTCCTGCATTTTCAGATTTTCTTGTCCTCGTGCCCGGAAACCATGGAAAAAATATAGCTCGCGGCCATTTGTCCCTCCCGGAAGAGAGGGTTATTAAAATGAGCAATTTCGTTGGCTTTATGCTCGACACATGCAGGCATAACGGCGTTAAAAAGCTTTTGCTGGTAGGGCATATCGGCAAGCTCTTTAAGGTTGCCGCGGGTATATTTCACACTCACAGCCGTGTAGCGGATGCCCGCTTTGAAGTCTTTGCGGCCCATGCGGCACTGCTGGGGGCAGATCAGGAAATGATTGAAAAGCTGCACCGCTGCAGTTCTGCAGAAGAGATGATCATGGTGCTGGATGCCCTTCAGGTTGAAGGGCTCTATGAAGGATTTGCTGAAAAAGTGAGCTTTCGGGCCGGGGAATACGTGTCTGGGGAGATTGAGATCGGAACCATCCTCTTCAGCCTCAAAAGGGGTATTCTGGGGATGGATGAGAAGGCCAGAAGGTTTGTGGAGGAATACGCTTGGAAAAAATCTTAGTACTTGGTGTAGGTCCGGGAGCACCGGAATATCTTACGCAAAAAACAAGAGAATTGGCTGAGAGCTGTTACGTATTAATCGGCGGGGAAAGAAATCTTTCAATGTTCCAGGAGTTCGCCTTGGAGAAAATCCCCCTTACAGGCAGCCTTGAAACCTGGATTCCCGCAGAAATTATACCTATGTTGGCACAGCAACTCCTAGTGACTCGTAGAGACCCATTTGTTTCTTAGTCATCTCGCCGATACGGTGCTTGCGGCCTGGCTGTTCAAAGCGTTCAATAACATCCAGTTCATCCAATAATTCCTGCATGGTATAGCTTTTGAATAACTGGCTATC
>JAUSPO010000046.1 GCA_030656575.1 Bacillota bacterium | reverse complement strand
ATTGAAGATGCACCATGGCCTGCAACGAAAGATGAATTAATTGATTATGCGATGCGTTCAGGAGCGCCTTTGGAAGTCATTGAAAACTTACAGGAAATCGAAGATGAAGGCGAAATTTATGAATGCATAGAAGACATCTGGCCTGATTACCCCAGCAAAGAAGACTTTTTCTTCAATGAAGAAGAATACTGATTTATCCTTAACACCTTTTTATCAGAGCATACAACAACAAGTTTTTATTGCAAAAGCAATTTTCCTGATATTTTTCAGTTAAAATATCTACACCGCAGTTTGCACAGCAAAAAGCGGATGTAAGGAGAAGTATGAAAAATATACGCATGAAAAGAATTGTTTTTAGTTTTCTTTTGGCATTCACCTTTTTGAGCTACCTCCATGCGCAGTTCGATGCACAATTAAGTCAATACATGTTGCATGCCACAGGTTTTAATCCTGCAGCTGTAGGGGAGACAGGGATGTTAGATGTCACAGGACAACATCGACTTCATTGGATTGGCATGCCTAACGGAGGTTCAACAACTGTGTTTAATATTAATGCTCCCATTAGGATTGCAGGGAAACAACATGGTCTGGGACTGAACTTCACCAACGACAAGGTTGGATTATTCATCAATCAGGGAGTGCATTTGCAGTATGCTTATCAATTTAAAATTGGGAAAGGTGCATTGAACATCGGTCCGCAACTCGGATTCCTCAGCGTTGGATTTAGAGGGGACAGTGTGCGGGGACCCCAAGTCACCATCGGAGACTACCACGACATTTCCTCTGACCCGGCTATTCCGACTTCATTGTCAGAGGGTTTTGGTTTTGATATGGGCATAGGAGCCTGGTTTACACTGTCGGATTTCTATGCCGGAGTTTCTTACACCCACCTGAACCAGCCGGTTATTGAGTGGAGTGATTTGCATGAATACAGACCGGCAAGCACCTTGTATTTAACAAGTGGATATGCATGGACTTTAACAAACCCCAGATATGTAATGAAACCATCAGCACTTTTTAAGTCGGATTTTACGGCATTTCAGTTGGATTTGTCGATGTTGATGTATGTTGATAATAAATATTGGGGTGGTTTGTCGTACCGATACGCCGATGCACTGATCTTCCTGGCTGGAATAAACATCGGCAATGGATTATCGATTGGCTATTCATTCGATTTGCCTGTATCACAAATGATTACGGCAAGCTGGGGATCACATGAGTTTCTTCTTTCGTACGAAATTGATATCAAAACCGGTGATTCTTCACGTAGAAAAAAATATAAAAGTATTCGAATACTTTGATGAAAA
>JAUSPO010000028.1 GCA_030656575.1 Bacillota bacterium | reverse complement strand
TTCCTGGGAAAAAAAGGCCAGACTGACATTGAGGCCGTATTGGACCTGCCCGGAAGACGGCTCTTCCGTTCCGCTCAGAATCCGGGCCAGCGTGGATTTCCCTGCCCCGTTGACCCCGACCAGTGCGATTTTTTCACCGCGATGGATCGTCAGATCGATCGCGGTGAAAACATTTATGTCTCCGTAGTTCTTTGAAATCTGCCGCACGGCGACCACCTCCCGGCCGCTTTTCGGCGCCTCCGGGAACCGGATGTGAACCCGCTTCTCGCCTTTTTCCAGTTCGACGATCTCAAAGCGTTCCAGCATCTTGAGGCGGCTCTGGACCTGCTTCGCCTTGGTGGCCTTGAAACGGAACCGTTCGATGAATTCCTGCGTCTTTTTGATTTCCGCCCGCTGGAGGGTCATCTGCTTTTTGAGCGCTTCGAGCCGCCGCTCCTTTTCCGCGAGATAGTAGGAGTAATTTCCCTTGAAGACGGTCAGGCGATGATTGGATAATTCACAAATCTGATTGACGATTTTATCCAGAAACACGCGGTCGTGGGCAATTGTGAGGATCGTGCCCGGATAGTTTTTCAGGTAACTTTCAAGCCACTCCATGCTCTCCGTGTCAAGATGGTTGGTCGGCTCGTCCAGCAGCATGATATCCGGAACGGACAGCAGGATCAGGGCGATGAGAATGCGCATCTTCCAGCCGCCGGAGAATTCCGTGCAGTTCCTGGAGAAATCCCTTTCCCGAAAACCGAACCCGCTCAGAATCTGCTTGGCCTTCGCCGCGAACCGATAGCCTTCCCGGGCCTGAAAGCGCGCCGAGGCCATTTCATAATCCTTGAGGATGGACTGATATTCGTCGGAGCCGGGGTCGCAGCGGGACATGCGGCTTTCCTGATCCTTCAGGGCCTGTTCAATCTCGGCCAGGCCGCTCTTTTTCCGTAGATAGTCGAGCAGGGGCAGGGGGTCCAGTTCCACCAGATCCTGGGGCAGATACCCGATGGTCCGGTTTTTCCGGTTAGGAATATCAATGGCGCCCTGGTCGAGATCGACCATCCCCATAATTGCTTTCAACAGGGTGGTTTTACCGGTTCCGTTATCCCCCACGAGGCCGATCCGGCTCTTCTCCGGAATCAGCCAGGTGATGCCGTCGAAAATCTTGCGGTCGGCGAAGGACAGAGAAATATTATTGATGTTAATCACAGATTGAGACCTTTGAAAAATGGCTTCGCCGCGGCTCAAAATCTTTTTCGCTTGAAATATGATAACGCTTAAATATGTTTGAAATCAATGAATTAGTCTAATTTATGGAAATGCAAAAAATCTTTGATTCGCCGCTTGCATCGATATAAGTTTGTTACGCATTAATTTCCCTCCGCATATTCTTATGGCATCGTGTTTAAGTTACAACCCGAGTGACAGGAGTCTCTTGGATAAAATATTCCTGCTTCCCGCCGGATTGTAATGGTTCTTACAAAGAACCCGATTATCGTATATTAGCCATCCAATATCCAGAACGGTTCATACCTACTATTAGGATAGCCCCCTAGATCTTAGTAATGTTGTAGGACTAGTAAGTAATCGATTAAGACCCATCTGCCTAGGCGAATAACTAAAAGCCAATCCCATTAACTGGGTGAAATAAACTATTGGCAAGTTGTATTTAATGCCCCGTTCATCCTCAATAGCCCTCTGCCTAGTGTCCAGATTGGTCTGGCACATGGGGCAAGCCGCTACAATAGCTTCCGCACCAGCCTGCCGGGCTGCTTCCAGCACCTGGCCTCCCAGGTCAACTACAATATCCGTATCTGATGCTGCAAAGCCACCACCGCAACATTCTGCTTTATGGGACCAATGGACCGGTTGGGCACCCAGTGCTTGCAGGAGATGATCTAGCGCCACTGGTTGTTCAGGATCGTCAAACTGGGCAATCGCCCGAGGCCGGGTTATAAGGCAACCGGAATAGGCCGCTAGTTTCATGCCATTAAGAGGTTTGATCACCTGCTCTTTTATACCCTCCATGCCGACCGCTTCCATTATCACCTGCAAAGTATGGGCTACCTCCACTTCTTTAGCTCCAGTGAGGGAAATCCCTGCTAATTTTTCAATCTCGGCGGTCAAATCATCGTTCTGCTTTAGTTCAACTGATGCAGTTTTCAGACGGTTAAAACATCCGGCACAAGGGGTGGTCATCTGCTTAAGGTTCATGTCTTTTACCAATGCCAAATTACGACTGCTTAACCCGACAGATAGATGGTGATCCAGGCTATGTGCTGCCGTGGCTCCACAGCAGTTCCAGTCTGGAACCTCGTATAGATTAATACCTAAGCGCTGGCAAACCAAGCGGGTGGAAGTATCATATTCATGAGCCATAGCATGTAAAGAACACCCAGGAAAATAGGCAATGTCCATTGAAATTATCCCTCCCTGTTGTCTGCAATTTTCTTAAATAAACGGCGTACATGGTCAATATCTTTAACCACAGGAGAAAAAGGACTCAATTTACCCTTGAGAAACATTCTGCCTCCCAGAACAGCATCCTTCATATACTGACGGCTGCGAAGATTAAAATTTAACATAAGCGGGGCTTCTGCTACTCGCCCGGTTTTGCGTATCGAATTCAGCATAAGATCATGAAATAATTCCACATTGATCCTTCGTGTTTTTACTCCTTGGCGATGAGCTTTCTCCCGAATATAATCCATTATATGCGGGATATTAATTTGCGACGGACAGCGATCTACGCACAATTGACAGGAAACGCATGTCCACAGTGCATCCATACTTAACAAGGTTTTCTCTGCCCCCAACTTTACCAGTTGCACTATTTTGCGAGGGGTGTAATCAAAAATATGGGCATTGGAACATCCACCGGTACATTTGCCACATTCCATACATAATTCCACATTTATATCACAGACTTTTTTTATTTCCTCCTGGAGGGAGCTATCAATTTCATTCAGCCGCATAGGCTTATAAAAATCAGCACTCATTTACTCCCCTCCCTGGTTAAACAAAGCAATCACTTCTGCGGCAGCAGCCGCACCTTGATATTGCGCCCCCTGGGTTTCTACGGCAAACCCACAGGCTCCGGCAAAAAAGACCCTATCCCCTACTTTAGCGGGATTGAAGGTATCATGGTCCAAAAAACCATACTGGTCAGTACGAGCGCCAAAATATTCAGCCAGCATTTTGGTTTCCTTACGAGGCACTATGGCGGCCGCCAGGACTACCATGTCTACCTCTACCTCGATCGGCACCCCCATCAGGGTGTCCTCCGCTCTTACCAATAATCTTCCGTTCTCAGGAATTACCTTGGACGGGCGTCCTCTTACATAGCGGACATGTTTAGTTTCAATAACTGAACGGACAAACTCTTCGTACTCTTTGCCAGCCGCACGGTAGTCCATATAAAATACATAGGATTTTGCGGCCGGGAACATATCCTTTACTACACCGGCTTGTTTGGCGGTGTACATGCAGCATATTTTAGAACAATAGGGGTATCCTTTGGAACGATCCCTGGACCCAACGCATTTGAAAAACGCAACTGCCTGTGGTGGCTGTGAATTTTCCTGACCAGAACCCCATTCTTTCAATTTGGCTTCAAATTCCAAAGAATTCATCACATTGGGATATATCCCATAACCATATTCCCCATACAAGGAGGCATCAAAGAGTTCAAAACCAGTCGCCAGCACCACCGCGTCGACAACTATCTGTCTATTATCGCCTTCATCTAAACCCTGCAAATCAACGATAAAAGCATCCTTTTCGCGTCGGGCGGTTTTAACTGTCATTCCGATCAGGATGCTTATTTCTTTATACAGCCCCAATTGTTGGACTTTATTATTTAATAAATCCTGAGGGTTTTCCCAGCGCGGAAAGCTACTATATAGTTGTCTTAGAACTCCTCCCAAAACAGTTTCCTTTTCTACCAAAAAGACTTTATAACCAGCCTGACCAATCTTCAGAGCTGCCTCCATACCAGCCAGTCCTCCTCCAACTACCAGTGCAGTCTTAGCTTTATCATTCATGATTCCTACTCTCCCCTCTCTATTCCAAGTCTATTTAATATCCCATCCAGAGAGATGGTATTAGCTTCAAACCCCAGTTTCTTCAACGGCACTCCCAGAGCCAGAGCAATTAACTGAGCAATATCTATAACCGGGATATTAAATTCATCCTCATAACGCTTATTAAGATTAGGCTGTTCTCGATCCAAGCCTACATTGCATCCTGGACATGTAGTAGTCATTAATTCTACCCATGCCTCTTTGGCGCTCTTAAATTTTTTATACAGGTGAGGCTGTACCGTTTCTTCTTTATGAGTAAAGCCTCTTCCCACCGAGTAGCCACAGCAAGCTTGTCTTTCTTTATAAAAAACCGGAGTTCCGCCTATAGCTGCAATTATTTCTTCATGAAAAGTAGGATATCCACCATCATCTAAAATACGATATTGCTGAGCCAGGTAGTGACAGCCGTAATGCACCCCAACTTTGAGCCCTTTAAGTGGACGTACCACCTTAGCTGCAATCTCGTCCTTGAGCCGGTACCAGAGTTCTTGAACGTGATGGATTTCGGTTTTACCCTCGTACTTATATCCCTGCTTGCCAATTACGTCATTTGCCATCTGCATATAGGCTGGATTGTGTTTCATAATATGGGCTAATTCCCGGTTATATCCATAACAACCATTGCAAAACATATAGGTATCCAGGTTTTGCCTTTCAACTATAGCCAGGTTGCGAGCCGTTACGGCCAGTGATAATTCCGGCTTATATACGGAACAGGTTAAAAGATAACCTGAGCAACAGGTCTGATCAGGATCCATCACTATTTTAACTCCCAATTTATTCATAACTTCTTTGATAGCATTTTCAGTACCGGGATACTCCATGCTTCCAGTACAACTACGGAATAAGAAGATAGATTCAGGCACTTCGGGAAATAATTCTTCAGGTGATACCACCCGCTGTTCAGTCATTAATAATCCTCCCCTCTGTGTAGCTTAAGCTCACTGGTTTTTCAGCCTCATCGCTCAGCTTCTCCAGATGCTCAGTCGCTCCTGTAAGGTCAAATAGCTCTTTATACTCTGCTATAGCCCGGTCAGATATCTCAGGCCAAGGAGAGGTTCCCAGATTACTACGATATCTCCTGATCTTTTCCCGCCCCTTTTCTGACGGTGCAAATGTAAGACCATCTTCCCTTGCTCTTACAGCAAAGCGCTTGAAGGGCATTATATATTTTAGTCCATAGTTGTTTTCTACAGCCCGGTAACGTAACTGCATCATTAGTAATGGAAATTGAATATCATTCGGACAAACAGTCGCGCAACCTGCACACCAGAAACAGCGCCAGATTTCCTCACTCTTCAACCATCTCTCTGAGTTCCCATTAAGAACATCACTTATTACCTGCCTGGGGTTGTAGGAAGGGCTGAGGCTCGCCACCGGGCAGTTCCCCACACACTTACCACAGGATAGACAGCTTTCCAGGTTTTCCACCAGGTTATAAGCATCGACCTGTTTATAAAGATTGTCATTTTTATCGCTGTATTTTTCTCTGGGCATTTAATGAACATCTCCTTATAGAAGTTTTTATAAGCCAATAATTATTATGGTCATTTTCTTACTAACGCAGGAGAATCTTTATCGAGGATGGCAAGGGCGCTAAAGATAGAATGGTCTACATGAGTAACGATGCCTTTCAGACCCTGATAGCATATCTGAAGGCAAGACTTTCATCCAGATCAAAGAAGATCTTTCTGGCGGAGAAAAGGGCCATGCACGGGACATCCCATCTCCATTCGCGGCATTCAAAAGCGTATGGAATATTATGCCCGCAAGGCCAGTCTCAGAGTTTCCTGTCATCATCTCCGGCATACGATGGCCACCCAGCTTCTCAATACCGATGCAGAACTCATTATACCATCCAGGATCTCCTGGGTCATAATTCAGGTTCATCCGACTAAAGCGTACTTCGTTTCGTGAAGGGCCATAATTTTCAGTTTGAAGAATTCCATACCTCTAAAGCCGTAAGCCATTCGTTTCATGGTTTTGATTTTGTTGTTTGTGCCTTCCATGGGTCCCGATGAGATGCGGTAATCATAGTAGGCAAGGATTCCTGATTTGTACCCGGCCAAAGTATCGGCAAACTTTTTGAGCA